>DHBY01000097.1 GCA_002398845.1 Firmicutes bacterium UBA4916
TGGGCTAGATTTGACGCTTACAAATGGTAGTTATCGGAAATGATTTTGGTGGCATTCGTTTTCATGAGGTCTGCGGCAATAGTTTCGAAGTTTACTGCGTATCACAAGATAAATTCCCGTTTTGTAACATGATGGACAAGAAAATTGCAAACGAAAAGGTTACAGCTATTGATGACGGAACTACTTCTAATAAGTGGGGTTCTATAAATATAAATACTTATTTGATACACAATATAAGTTTTATTAAAATTATTTAAATGGAGGAATATTTAATGACTACAATTAATGAAAAAAGATATATGATTAAAGATAATAATCTTGTTTTAAGAGAAGCTAAAGTAGAAGATGCTAAACAAATTATATCTGTTCTAAAAAAGGTTGATAAAGAAACTATTTTCTTATTAAGGGAGCCCGATGAATTCTGTCTAACTGTTGAAGAAGAGGAAAAGGTTATTGAAAATAAACTTAAATCAAAGACGGAAATTTTGATAGTAGCTGAATATAATGGAATTATAATTGGAACTTGTGGAGTTAATGGAAGTAATAAAAAAAGGTTAAGACATTCAGCTAATGTTGGAATTGGAATATTAAAAGATTTTTGGGGCATGGGAATTGGTAAGAAGTTAATGAATTATTGTATAGAATGGTGTAAGGTGAATAAAATAGAAAGACTCGTACTTGGGGTTGATACACTAAATTATAGGGCTATATGTTTATATTTAAGTTTGGGATTCAATATTGAAGGAATGCATAGAAAGGAGAAACTCCTAAGTGATGGAACTTATAGAGACGGATATACTATGTCCTTATTACTGTGATAGCTAGGTACAACAAAGAATTTTTTATTAATGCTATTCTAAAGTACATTTAATAAGTTGCTAAAATTCAAAAAACATTTGGAAATTTACTCATGTGTTTATAATATTCTAAAAGTAGGCCACCATTTCAATTAAAAGCTGATCCACCTTAAAATATAACACCCCTGGTTGAAGACAAAAATATTATAACTGCTGTGGGCTCTGCATTTAACGAATTTGCAATAGCAGTGGCTAGAAAAGTTGGGTATGATTGCTCAGATGGAATATTTAAGGACATTCCTGAAGATTGGAAGTAGAGTGATTATAGGACCCATCTAAGTACAAAAGAATTAGAAGAATTTATAAATGAATTCAAAGAGTTTTTAATATAAAAAGACTGTAATAAATTCCAGTGTATCCTATAATTTAACAAAACAACAGAAGGGAGGTGACTATCTTCTGTTGTTTTAAATTTATCCCATCAGCCTTAAAAATAGGTAGGAATTGAATTGTACAATGACAAATATTTTAATATAATATATAAGATAAGCATTAAGAATCTATGTTTTGAAAAGATAGTTAATATTATTTCGGTTGAAATAATAGATAAAGATGATGCTTCCATTATTGAAACCAAATATAACTTAGATTGCTAATTATAGTGATAAGATTTATTTATATCTTAGGAGGAAATTACCCATATGATTATTAAATTGATACAACCTAAAATGATGATGAGGCCAATGGACACTCGACTTAAAACTAGAATGGCTCCATCGCTTGCATTATTGACAATAGCAAATATATTTCATGGGGATCATACGGTCATAATTGAAAATGAAAATATCGAAAAGATCAATTTTAACGAAGTGGTAGATATTGTAGGTATTACCGTTACAGTGGATGTTTTTCACCGTGCAGCAGAAATTGCAAAGGTTTATCAAAGTAAAGGGATTCCAGTTGTAGCAGGCGGTATACATATTACTGCATTTCCAGAACGGGCAAAAGAGTACTTCGATGTTATAGCTGTTGGATTAGCAGAGAAAACATGGCCTAATATTATTAGGGATTTTGAGAATGGAAGACTTAAAAAGATATATTGGTGTAATCATGAAATAACAGGAGGTGAAATTGTTTCGCCAGGATATCATTTGATTGATACGAAAAAGTACTTATATTGTAATATTATCAGCACGAGTAGGGGCTGCCCATTTCGATGTGATTTTTGTTACAACAGCTGTGAAGCCTATAAAACATTATATATTAACAGACCAATCGAAGATGTCATTGCAGATATAAAAACAATTGGTAAGAAACATATAATGTTTATAGATGATAATTTTATTGGCAATCCTAAATGGACATTGGAATTTGTTAGAGCTATTAGACCAATGGGCATTAAGTGGAATGCGGCAGTTTCAGCAAATATAGTCGATATGCTTGATTTGCTGGATGAGATGGCTATTTCAGGATGTGAAAGTTTGTTTATTGGGTTTGAAAGCTTAAATGGAAATGCAATAAAAAATGTCCATAAAAATCAAAACAATATACGAAAATATGAGATTTTGGTTGAAGAAATTCATAAGCGTGGAATAATGATTAATGCTAGTTTTGTATTTGGTCTGGATGACGACGACGTTACAACTTTTCAGACCACATTAGACTGGATAGTAAAAAATAAAATAGAAACAGTTACATCTCATATACTTACACCATATCCTGGGACTAAAGTTTACGATGAGTTCGTCAGAGATGGAAGAATCACAGACTTTGATTTTTCAAAGTATAATACTGCAAATGTTGTATTTAAGCCAAAGAACATGACCCCTGAAGAACTTTATAATGGATATATATGGATCTACAAACAAGTTTACTCTACGAAAAATATATTTAAAAGGATGCCAAGAGCACATAAACAACGAGTAGCATATTTTTTATTTAACTTTTTATATCGTAAATTTGGAAGAGCAACTGAAAAGTTATGCGAGCTGATTACCTATGAAAAGGTTGGCAAGATTGCAGAAAAGCTTTCATATCACTTATAATCTTTAGATATAATAAATAAGATAAAAGCGGGAAATTTTGCATCTCCAGAGCTGCAGCCAATTCTAGCAGCATCAGTTTCTATTATTTTATTAGGGGAAAACTTCAATTCGGTGCTAAAAAAGATAAGGTTATTTTAAATAATTAGATTATGATAGTGGGTCTACCTACTATTATTTGGAGGGGTAAATTATGGATAAGTTAAATATTGGTTTAATAGGTTATGGATATATTGGGCAAATACATACTATGGTATATAAAAATTTGCCTATATTGCTGCCAGAGCTTAATGATAAATATGATATGTCTTTAGTGATAAGTAAAAAGCTAAAAAATACAGAAGGACTGGGATGGCATAGATTATATTCTACAGTGGATGAAGTCGAAGAGGAAATTAAATTGGATATTGTAGACATATGTACACCTAATTTTCTTCATTATGAACAAGGGAAAAAATTTATAGATAGGGGAACTAATATATATTGTGAAAAACCTATGGCATTAAATTATGAAGAATCCTTGGATATGGCAAATTCAGCAGAAGATAAAGGATTAATAACTCAGTTGGCATTAGTATATAGATTTATGCCAGCTATTGCCAAAGCTAAAGCAATAGTAGAATCAGGTCTATTAGGTGAAATAATTAGTTTTAGGGGAGAGCTACTCCACAGCAGCTACTTAAACCCAGAAAGGAAAATGAATTGGAGACTTATAAAAGAACAATCTGGTGGCGGAGCCATAGTAGATTTAGGAGTCCATGTGGTGGATAGTCTAATGTTTATATTAGGAGAAAATAAAATAAAAGCTGTAAATGCTAGAACTAATACGGTGATTAAAGAAAGGCCAGATGGAAATTCTAAAAACTTATCTAAAGTAGATGTGGATGATTGGGGATTAATAACTTTAGAATTGGAAAATGAAAGCATAGGTACTATTGAGGTTTCAAAGGTAAATTATAATCCTAATAGTAATTTCCATATAGATATATATGGACAAAATGGGCATTTATCCATCTCTGATAAGGACCCTTATAATCCAATATTTAATAGTTTTATAGATAAAAATGAGAAGGATATATTTAGAGAAATAAATGAAAATAAATATGTAAAATATTTAAATTCCATTTATCCTACTGCTAAAATGTCTATGGGAAGGATGGCTGACGTCCATGCTGCATCTGTTTCTAATATGCTTTATAATATAATTAAGGGTGAGGTAGCTTATAAAGAAACCCCTACTTTTAAAGAAAGTTTAAAATCTCAAAAAATAATTGACCTTTCTTATGAATCTAGTAATGAAAATGGAAAACAAATAATTTTATAGTGAGAAATGGTCGGGATGACTGGATTTGAACCAGCGGCCCCTAGTCCCCCAGACTAGTGCGCTACCATACTGCGCCACATCCCGATAGCTTTAGATAACCCTTGTAATCTTGTCATATACTAGATTGCAAGGGTTATCTCTCTTCTTAGTAAACAATATTATACATCAAAAATAAATAAATTGCAAACCAGTATTTACAATAAGTACTAAAATATTAGTCATAATAGATTTACTCATAAATGATAACAATTAGAACCCGAAAATCAACATATAATAAAACCCACCAAATAAAAACTATATTAGGTAGGAAAGAAGTCCCAATCTCATAATCCAATGTTCATATATAAGAATAGATAAAATAAATCATGGGAATGAATAAACAACATGATTAATGTAAATTAGGCAATATCGGTTAAATCAAGAGAGAAAAAATAGCATATAATTAATTAAAGATATCAAAATTTTTAATTTGTAAAGTAGGTTTCACCAAGGGGATAGATATGATATACTAAGTATAAAATCAAACATTATATGGAGGGAGATTTTGGTTTGTTAACACATTTCCAAAAAGTATTATTTATCTTATTGATTGCTAATATATTTGGATATATATTAGTTGTTTTAAAGGAAAAAATCTATTTAAAGAACAATATTATAGTTATTAATAAAAAATCTGTAACTCAAAAACATTTAGAAAAAGCTGATATGAAGGAGTTCATATTAGATGGGGAAAGGATAAAGTCTGGAGATGAGGTAAAAGTTATAACAAAAACTAAAGAAAAATTTGAGGGTATTTTAATTGGAGCTATAAAAAAAGAAAGATCTATTCTAATGGTAACTCATGATGATGAAATTAAAAAATTTAATATAGACAGTATTTTAAAGCTCAAGATAATAAGTAAATATGGTAGGTTTTTTAAAGTTTAGTAGACTTATTTAAAAAAGTTAATAATATTTTTTAAATAAGAAGGAAAATCATATTTAATGCAGAAATATATATAGTAAAGAATTTGATAAGGGTGATACTGATGTCTCAAAAGAAACGGGAACTAAGAAGGAAAAAGAAAAAAAAGTGGAGATTAATTCTCATATCTTTTATATTTGCATATTTGTTTTTCAGATCAGTTCCATCTTTATTTGCAGCAGCTTCTAAAACTGTTTTGGCCCAACCTGAAATCATCGATGATAAAATTCAAACAGAAGCTATTATAATAAAAAACGAAAGTTTATATAAAGCTAATGGAGAGGGAAAACTTGAGGTTTTTAGTAAGGAAGGTGAAAGAGTGGCTGCTGGGACAAAGATAGCCCAGCTGACACTATTTAATGATAATTCTACTCTTAAACAAGAATTAGATGAAGTGGATAAAAAAATTGCTGCATTATCGAAAACAGAGAAAGAAAATGAAATAGTAAAATCCGATGAGAAAAATGTAGAAGAGAATATAGAAAATATAATAAAGGATATACAAAAGAGTATTTCTGAAGGCGATTATGAAAAAGCAGATAATTTAAAGGAGAAACTAGCCATCTATGATGGAAAGCAAAAGGATATTTTAGGAGAGAAAACTTTAATAAATCAAAGTTTAGACAGTTTAGGAAAACAGAGAGAAGAACTTCTTAAGCAAATTTCTAGCAATATAATCAACTATTTTTCTAAGGAAGCGGGTATTGTATCTTTTAAGATAGATGGATACGAAGAAATTTACTCTTTTGATAGTAAAGATAATTATAGTTATTCAAGTTTCAAGAAGTTTTCTGATAAACAAAAGGTAATAGAAAACAATAAAGACATTAAAACTGGGGAACCTATTTTTAAAATAATAGATAATTTTGAATGGTATATGATAATCAAAATTGAAAATATTAAAGATATTAGTTCATACAAAAAGGGAGACCCTATTCTATTAACGACAGATGGAATAGAAGGCGAGTTAAAAGGTTATATTGAAGATATAAAAAAAGAAGGAAATAAAGGAGTTATAGTATGTAAATTCAATACTGATTTTGATAATTATTATGATAAAAGGTTTATAAATGTAGGTATAATTAGGTACAGGCATGATGGCTTTAAAATACCAAGCGAAAGTATAATAGAAAAGGATGGAATAAAAGGTGCTTATATAAAGGAAATTAGTGGAATAGTAAAATTTAAGCCAATAGAAATATTAAAAGAAGAAGATAAATTTACTTATATAAGTAATGGAGATAAGAATAATAAAATAAAAATAAAGGGGAGTGATGACTTAGTTAAGACCGTCACAACATTTGATGAAATACTAATAAATGCAGCAAACGTTAAAGAAGGAATGATAATCAATTGACATCAAGGAGGAAATAAGGATGACAATCAAGGATAATTTATTAAATATAGAAAAAAATATTGATAAGGCATTGCAAAAGTCTGGAAGAATGAATGATAAGGTTGAATTAATTGCAGTGACAAAAACTGTAGGAGTAAATGAAATAAATGAGGCTCTTGATTTAGGATTAAAAAATATTGGTGAAAATAGGGTTCAAGAATTAGTAAAAAAGTACGATATTATAGGTAATGATGCAAATTTCCATATGATTGGACATTTACAGACAAACAAAGTAAAATATATTATTGATAAAGTCTCTCTCATTCATTCTTTAGATAGTTTATCCTTAGCTAAAGAGCTAAATAATAGAGCAAGGATAAATGATTTAATAATGAATGTACTAATACAAGTAAATGTAGCGGAAGAAGAGAGTAAATATGGCTTAAAAGTTGATGAAGTTATACCATTTTTAGAAGAGATTATAAACTATAACAACATTAAAGTTAAGGGTTTAATGACTATAGCGCCTTTTGCAGAAGATCCAGAAGATGTTAGATGGGTTTTTAGAGATCTTAGAAGATTAAAGGAAACTATTAAAGGTAAAGGCTATGATAATGTGGATATGGAAATTTTATCAATGGGCATGACCAATGATTATGAAATTGCAATTGAGGAAGGCTCAAACATGATAAGAATTGGAACAGGATTATTTGGGAAAAGAAATTATTAGGAGGGATAATATGGCGGATTTTGTAAATAAGCTGAAATATTTCATAGGAATAGATGATCTGGATATGGATGAGGAATACGACGAACATGGAGATGATGAACTTGAAGAATTGCCAGTCAATACAAGGACAAAAAAGCTAAATGACAAGGTCGTTAATATTCATACGGCTGGAAATATGAAACTGGTAGTTCATGAACCTTTGAATTATGAAGATGCTCCAAAAATTGTAGATGATTTAAAAATGAGAAAAACTGTTGTGGTAAATCTAGAACAATTAGAGCCAATCATAAAGAGACAAATATTTGATTTCATAAATGGAGGATTATATTCCCTTGAAGGAAGCATACAGAAAGTTACTAAAGATATATTTGTTCTTGCCCCTAGTAATGTAGAGATTGATGGTAATATAAAAGATGAATTAAAAAACAAAGGAGTTTTTCAGTGGTAAAATACTAGATAAGAGGTTATAAGATGCTTACACTATATAGCGCTATAGATATATTATTTTATATTATTGAAACATTGATTTTTGTTAGAATACTTTTTTCATTTTTAAATATTGGCCCTTATAACGCTATAGGGAAAATTGTTTATGAATTAACAGAACCCGTATTAGGACCATCAAGAGAACTAATTGACAAATTAGGAATAGATACAGGAATGCTTGATTTTTCGCCTTTAGTTGCAGTACTCATACTGGAAATTATATCTAGTATTATTAAATATATTCTTTTTTAGTTGATAAAATGCCATGCACACTCGTTACTTCAGTCGTGAGTTAGTGGCTCCTTATAAAAATGTAAGGTAGGGATTATCCGAATTAACGCCTGTTGGAGATAGTAGGTTACGAGGTCAATGAAGCAGGAAACTCTAGCAGCGATGCTAGAGGCCCGTTACTTTAGTGATGGAAGGTTCACGGTGATAATGTTGAAATTAGATAAAGATAAATATATAAAATATATAAATGACAAAGATCAGATTTTAAATATGCGAAAGGTTTTGGATAAAATAGAGATTGTCTTGGACAAGCATATAGTTCAATATACAGATTTTTTTGATCCATATGAAAGAAGGCTTGCAAAATCAATTTTAAATCAATTTTCGGATATAGCTTATAAAGAACTAGGTGGAATCAAAGAGGCTGAAAGAAAGGTTATATTGATTTATCCTGATTATTATCAATATGATAATATGGATGTACCTATTGCTTCACTAATGATAGAAGCCAATACTCAAAAATATTCCCATAGAGATTTTTTAGGTAGTATACTTAATTTAGGAATAAATAGAGAGAAAATAGGGGATATATTAATACATGAGGACTATGTTCAATTAGTGGTGAAGAAGGAAATCTTTGAGTTTATATTAGTCAATATGAGAAAAGTTGGTAAAGAAAAGGTTAAAGTTAAGCAAATTCCTCTGGAGTGTTTAAGACAAGGCCATGTAGAATATAAGGACATTTTAATTACTATACCTTCTCTTAGGCTAGACGCTATAATCAGCGGTAGTTTGAATTTGTCTAGAAATGATAGTCAAAGGTTGATTGAGTCTGAAAGAGCGAAAGTCAATTGGGAACCAGTTAGTAGAGTTTCAAAAGAAGTCTTAGAAGGCGATACTATTTCTGTAAAAGGTTATGGTAGGTTTATTTTAAATTCAGTAGAAGGCATTAGTAAAAAAGGGAGAGTTAGGATAAAAATTAGACTATTAAAATAAATGGAGTGAATAATATGATAACACCCCTTGACATTCAAAATAAAGAATTTAAAAAATCCTTTAGAGGATATAGGGAACCAGAAGTTGATCAATTTTTAGATGATATTATTGATGATTATGAAAAACTATATAAAGAAAATATAGAATTAAAAGACAAAATTCTTGTTTTAAGCGATCAAATAAAGTATTACAATAATTTAGAGAAAACCTTGAAGGATACCTTAATAGTCGCTCAAAGTACAGCTGATGAAGTGGTAAGTTCTGCAAGGCAAAAAGCAGAGGTTATTATTGATGATGCAGAGATGACTTCTAAAAAGTTAATTGATGCTGCTGATGATGATGTAAGAAACATTAGAAAGAAATATGAGTATCTTAAAAAGGAAATATTCATCTTTAAAACCCGATATAAATCATTTATTGAGGCACAGCTTATTACTTTAGATGAATTTTATTCTGAAATAGAAAGTAAGGATATAAATATGGAAGAATATAAAAATTCAGATGACTACATAGAAGAGACAAAAGAAGTCGATTTAAAGTCTGAATATATAGATTTAGATAAGAATATTGATGATTTGGGGGCTTAGCCCTCAATTTTTATTTGCCTTGACATTTTTCTTAAACTATTATTAAAATGTAGTATATGAATTTTCTTAAACAAGAACTATGGAGGAGTATTTATGACAGACAAAATTAAAATAGATGACGATTTATTTATTGGCGGAGAAGAATTTACTATTATTGCTGGTCCTTGTGCCGTTGAAAGCGAAGAGCAAATGGAGTCTATTGGTAAATTTTTAGGTAAATTAGGGGTAAAAATAATAAGAGGCGGTGCTTTTAAACCTAGGACAGACCCCAGATCCTTCCAAGGACTTGGCATAGATGGTTTAAGAATACTTAAAAATATTAAAGATACTTATGGGTTTAAAGTAGTATCTGAAATAATGGACCCAAGGGATATTGAAAAAGCTTATGATTATATAGATATATACCAAATTGGTTCAAGGAATATGCAAAACTATTCTCTTTTAAAGGAAATAGGAAAGATTGATAAACCTGTATTATTAAAAAGAGGGATGAGTGCTACTATAGAGGAATGGATAAAAGCCTCTGAATACATTAAAATGGAGGGCAATGAAAATATCATCCTATGTGAAAGAGGCATTAGAACATTTGAAAATTATACGAGGAATACTTTAGATTTAATGAGCGTACCTATTATCAAATCTAAAACCAAGTATCCGATTTTTGTTGATCCTAGCCATGGTACAGGGAGGAGAGAGTTAATACTACCAGCTACTAAAGCAGCCATAGCTTTAAATGCAAATGGCGTGATTATAGAGATTCATCCTAATCCAGAAAAAGCATTATCAGATGGAGTTCAATCCTTAAACTTTCATGAATTTGAGAGTTTAATAAAGGAAATAAAGCGGTAAATAAATCCCCTTATTTTCATAGTATGTATTATAGAAGATGAGAATGGAGGGGATTTTTTATGATAAATTATTATATAGATGAATTTGATGATGAACTATTGTTTTTCTTTATTTTACTTACCCAGATTTGGGGAGCAAGATACAATAAACATAATCTTCTCTTTTTCCTATTAATTCTACTAACCTATTCATGATGTCTATAGAAGAATATAAAATATGAATTATAACTAGGGATGTGGGCATATTATTATTAAAAGTTTTTCGTTTAATCCATTAGCAAAAGCTTTTTTATTTAAAAATTTCTATAGAAGATTTTATTAATTTCAAATGGTTAATAGAAACCTTTATCATATTTTTAGGAGGTTATGATGAATAAGAACAAAAGAGAATTCTTTAAGGAAAAACTATTTAGAGAGAAAGAAAATGTATTAAATATTATTGATAAGATGAATAACTTAGAAGAATATGGTTTTAGCGATGAATACTCTATGGAACTATCGAGTTATGATAATCATCCAGCTGATTTAGGAACCGAAATGTTTATAATGGAGCAGGATAAAGGTTTAATTAATAAACTAAATGATACTCTTTATGAAATAGACACCTCCATAGAAGACGTTGAAACAGGAAATTATGGATTCTGTATATCCTGTGGTAAGGAAATAGATGAACAAAGATTAGAATTAATACCCTATTTAAAATTATGTATAGATTGTTCTAAGAGTAAAATACCTTTAGATAAAAAAAGAGAATTTAGGCCTGAAGAAGAGGACAGTATTAGCCCTTTTAGTAAAACTAATGATGAAGGTAATGCTTTTGATAGAGAAGATAGTTATCAATCTGTTGCAAGATATAATAAAGTAGAAAAAGACCCATCATTTTCTACTGGAGATGATCAAGGAGTTTTAGATGATGAGGATAGCGGCATAGTCGAAGAAGTTGAAAAAATCTCCCAAGATTACTATGATGATGTCAATAGATAGTTTTTTAAGTTAATTTGCTCTAATAATTCTAGTGATTATTAGGGCATTTTTAATTAAATTGATGAAAAACCTAAAGCCATGTTGTAATAAGTATGATTATCATTTAAAATAATATTATAATGAACAACTTAGGGGGGAAAAAATTGCTATTTTTAATGACAATACTAATTATAGTATTAGACCAAGTTAGTAAATATGCAGCTGCTAAATATCTAAAGGGTGGTAGCCCTCATATTATAATAAAGAATTTTTTTCAGTTATATTATGTAGAAAACTATGGAGCTGCTTTTGGTATACTACAGAATAAAAAAGTCTTTTTTATAATAATTACCTCCATAGTAATTATTAGTATCACATTTTTTCTTTTTAGATGCTCCTATAGCTTAAATAAATTGATGAAGGTTTCTTTATGTATGTTAATGGGAGGAGCTATTGGCAATTTAATTGATAGGATTAGATTGGGATATGTGGTAGATTTTATTAGCATTAGGTTTGGAAGCTGGTATGACTTTCCTGTTTTTAATGTTGCTGATATGTTCGTAGTTACAGGAACATTTTTAATAATGATTATGATTATATTTAATAAATATGAGATTTGAGGAGGGAATAATGGATTTATTAGAAATACAAGTAGATAAGATAGAAAATGAAAGATTAGATTTATATCTCTCAAAAGAGCTTACAGAAATGTCCAGGACCTATATACATAAATTGATTGAAGAAGGTTTAGTGCTAGTCAATGGAAAGAAGCCTAAACCAAGGTATCTAGTTAAAAAAGGAGATTTTATACAAGTTGAATTACCAGAACCCAAAAAACTAGAGCTGGTACCTGAGAATATTCCATTGGATATTATTTACCAAGATGATGATGTTTTGATAGTGAATAAGCCTAAGGGAATGGTAGTACACCCAGCGCCAGGAAATTATTCAAATACTTTGGTTAATGCCCTTTTATATCATGTTGATAATCTATCTTCAGTCAATGGTGTTATAAGGCCTGGTATAGTTCATAGACTAGACAAGGATACCTCTGGATTATTAATTGTTGCTAAAAATGATAAAGCCCATAGGATTTTGTCAGAGCAGCTTAAAGAAAGGTCGGTAAAAAGGGTTTACATGGCTTTGGTTTATGGAACATTAGACAAAGGAAAAGGGATTATTAATGCACCTATAGGCAGACACCCAATAGATAGAAAAAAGATGGCGGTTATATATAAAAATAGCAAAGAAGCTATAACCGAATATAAAGTTTTAGAAAGGTTTAAGGATTATAGTTTAATAGAAGCATCTTTGCATACAGGTAGGACCCATCAAATTAGAGTTCATATGGCATATATAAATCATCCCATAGTTGGAGACCCTGTATATTCTAAAGGAAAAAATAAATTTGGTATAGAGACTCAACTGCTTCATGCTAGAAAATTAGGCTTTTTTCATCCAAGGACCGGAGAATATATGGAATTTGAAGTTGAGCCACCAAAGGATTTTGAGGAAATAATTGAACTGTTAAGAAAAAGGAATAGGTAGGTGTAAAAATGAAAACAAAAGCGGTTATTTTAGATGAAAAAGCTATTGAAAGGGCAACCACAAGAATTGCTAATGAGATTATTGAGAGAAATAAGGGAATAGAGGATATTATATTAGTCGGCATTAAAACAAGAGGGATTCCTTTTGCTGAAAGACTAGCTAAAAAGATTAAAGGAATAGAAGGTAAGGATGTACCGGTATTAACTTTAGATATTACATTATATAGAGATGATTTAACTGAAATATATGATGAGCCTGTAGTTAAGAACGAAGGATTTAATGATGATATAAATAATAAAATAATAGTATTAGTAGACGATGTAATATTTACTGGTAGGACTGTTCGAGCTGCACTAGATGCTTTAGTACATATGGGTAGGCCAAGAAAGGTACAATTAGCAGTACTTATAGATAGAGGGCATAGAGAACTTCCTATAAGACCTGATTATATAGGTAAAAACGTTCCAACTTCTAGGAGTGAAATAGTAAGTGTGAACTTTATTGAGGTTGATGGACTAGATCAAGTTGTTATAAATGAAAAAAGGTAGAGGGGTTAATCTTCTACCTTTTCCATTTTTTCTATTTGTTCTTTGCTTGGAGTTACAAATATTGTATTAAAGTTTTCATAGATTACCATTCCTGTTTTAGCATTTTTAGGTTTTTTTACATTTTTTCTTTCCGTATAATCAATAGCTACATTACTAGAATTTTTACCTTTACTATAATAAGCTGCTAAGGTAGCTGCTTCTTCCAACGAAGTATCAGATATGCTATTATTTTTCTTAGTAATTATTACATGGCTTCCAGGCTGATTTTGTATATGAAGCCATAAATCCTCTTTATGAGCAAACCTTAAAGTCAAATAATCATTTTGCTTATTGTTCTTACCTACATAAATGTGAAATCCATCAGATGATATATAGTGGTGTGGTTTAGATATAACTTCCTTTTTCTTCTTTTTCTTAAGATTTCCTTTTAAATAGCCCTCTTTAATCAATTCCTCTTTAATTTCATCTAGTTCTATTACTTCAGTACAGTTGTCTATACTGATTAAAACATTCTCTAAATAATCTATTTCTTCCTTGGTTTCAGGTATTTGTTTTAACAAAAGAGACTGGGCATGTTTTAGTTTAGAATATTTTTTATAATATCTCTGAGCATTTTCGGCTGGTGAATGTCTTTTATCAAGGGGTACTTTTATTTTTTCCATATTTTCTGTATAAAAGTTTTCTAATTCAATTTCGCTGCTGCCTTTCTCAATTCTATATAGATTTGCAGATATTAGATCTGCGTATACTTTGTATTTTCCCCTATCTTCGCTTTCCAATAATTCTTGTTTCTGCTTTGATAGTTTATTTAAGGAGCGTTCTAACTTGGTCTGGATAGATTTTTTTATGGACTGAGATTTTTGGGATACCCTATCTAAAGTATCATTTTTCAAATAATATTTATCCAAAACTTCACTAATAGAATTTAAATACACTTTGTTTTGGTTACCAAACTGATTAATATCAGTAGCATGAAAATCTAGATAATCAGCTTCAAAGTTGTTTTTGATTAATACAGGATTATAGCTATCATTTTTCACTTTATCCATAATTGTTATAAAGGAGTTAAGTAGGGACTTCTTTTCTTCAAGATTTAAACTGCCTATAGGTCTATCTATATCTATCCTCGAATTAAAACATACTTCTTTACCTATTAATGGGCTAATTCCAATATAATTAGTATAAAAGAATTTATATGTCTCTATATTAGAATTACATTCATCTAGCAATTTATTAAATTCATCTGTATTAAAATCCAATGGATTTTTTTTATCCTTTATTGGAGGATATTCATAATTTATACCAGGCAAAACTTGCCTAACTCTACTCATATCGTGAGTAACTCTCTTGATTGAATCAATAATTTTATTAGAATCTTTATTTATCAATATAATATTACTATGTTTTCCCATGATTTCAACAACTAGCCTTCTTTCAGAAGGCTGGCCTAATTCATCAATAGAAGATATATCAATAAAAAGCACTCTATCCATTTGATATTGCTCTACGTTTAAAACTGTTCCTCCTGTCAAATGTTTTCTAAGTAGCATACAAAACATAGGGGGCATGGATGGATTTGATTTATTGCATTTTGTTAAGTATATCCTTGGGTTATTGCTAGTAGCAGAGATAAGGAGTTTGTTGTTATTACCTTTATTATAAATATTTAATAATATTTCATCTTTTTCATGCTGATAGATTTTGTCAATTCTACCACCTAGAATGGTATTATTCAATTCTTTTACTATAGCTCTTGTAACTATTCCATCTAATGACATGCATATTCCTCCATTATTAGTAATAATAAAATTATATCATTTAATGAACAATAAATAAACTAAACCATTATTTTAAAAAATTATTAAATAATTGTAACAATCTATAGAACATTTTGTGGATTAATATTATAATTTATATCTAATCAAATATATTTTGAAAGCAGATTTTTTGTTGACACTAAAAATTAATTTGATATTATTATCTATAATAGGGAAAGGGTGAAATCGATGATAAAAAGTATGACTGGATTTGGTAGGGGAGAAAGCACGGATGGTATACATAACTTTAATTTAGAGATTAAAACTGTAAATCATAGATATAATGATATTATTATTATCAAAATGCCTAAACATATTAGCTATTTGGAGGAAAAAATAAAAAAAATAATTAAAGATAGAATTAATAGAGGAAGGGTAGAAGTATATATAAATCTAGAATATATTGATGAATCAGGAATAGAAGTAAAAGTTGATATTCCCTTGGCAAAAGCATATAAATCTGGAATGGAAAGGATAATGAAAGAACTTGATATTGAAGATAGTATAAAATTGTCCCATATATTAAGCGTGTCAGAAATAATCAAAACTGAAAGGAAGGAATTAGATGAAGATATTACATGGAACTGTTTAAGTACCGCTATTGAAATGGCATTAGATAATGTAATAAATATGAGGATAAATGAAGGTATAAATCTAAAGAATGATATGGAAACTCAGTTAATAAAAATAGAAGGAATGATTAAGGAAATAGAAGAAAGATCTCCATTAGTGGTTTTAGAATATAAAGAAAAGTTGAAGGATAGAATTGTTGAAATTTTGGATGGGGATTGTAATATAGATGAAGAAAGGATAAATTATGAAGTAGCTTTTTTTGCTGATAAAAGCGATATAAACGAAGAGATAGTTAGGCTTAAATCCCATATAAAACAATTTTCACGAAGTTTAGAAGAAGAGAAGCCTATAGGTAGAAAATTAGATTTTCTAACACAAGAAATGAATAGAGAAGTTAATACTATAGGTTCTAAAGCCAACGACTTGATTATTTGCAATAATGTTGTAGATATAAAAAGCGAATTAGAAAAAATAAGAGAACAAGTACAAAATGTAGAATAATAATAAAGGAGGATGCTAAATGGATATTAAGTTAATCAACATCGGTTTTGGCAATATTGTGTCAGCCAATAGGATTATTGCAATAGTTAGCCCAGAGTCTGCCCCTATTAAAAGGATGATACAGGAAGCTAGGGACAAAGGGATATTAATAGATGCAACTTATGGAAGAAGGACTAGGGCAGTTATTATAACGGATAGTGATCATATAATTCTTTCAGCTGTACAGCCAGAAACTATAGCTCAAAGATTAAACAACAAAGCAAACGATAAGGCAGATATAAATTAGAAAGAGAGTGTATAATATGTCAAAAGGATTTTTATTAATAGTATCAGGGCCTTCTGGTTGTGGCAAAGGTACTGTTTGCCAGGAACTTTTCAAAAAAAATGAAGAACTTCTTTTTTCAGTATCAGCAACTACAAGAAAACCGAGAGAAGGTGAAATTGACGGAGTAAATTACTTTTTTGTTGATGAAGAGAAATTTACTAATATGGTAAATGATAATGAATTTTTAGAATATGCTAAGGTCCATTACAACTATTATGGTACACCCAAAAAGTTTGTATTAGAAAAAATCGAAAAAGGAGAAGTAGTTGTTTTAGAAATAGATGTGCAAGGAGCTTTGCAAGTAAAGGAAGCATATCCAGAGGCTGTATCTATATTTTTAGTACCCCCTTCTATGAATGAGTTAAAAAATAGGATTATAAAAAGGGGGACTGAAACTGAAAAAGATATAAATATTAGATTAGAAAATGCTTTTTGGGAATTAAAATTTATTGATAAATATGATTATATTGTAATGAATGATGAAGTTATAAAAGCCGTAGAAAAGATAGAATCTATAATTACTGCAGAGAAGTTAAAAGTAAAAAGACATAAAAATATTATGGAAAAGATTATTTCTTAAGGAGGTATATTATGTATAATCCATCTATAGAGGAACTTTCAAAAATAGGCGATAGTAGGTATACTTTAGTTATGTTAACGTCAAAAAGGGCAAGACAATTGGTAGAAGGAGCCAAACCCCTTATTGAAACAACTTCAACTAAACCTGTAAGTATTGCTATTGAAGAACTAATGGCAGGAAAAATAACCTATTCAAGGCCAGATATTAAAGGAATTAAGTAATATGCTTAGGGGTAAAAATATAATCGTAGGGGTTACTGGTGGGATTGCTGCCTATAAGGCTGTAGATGTAGTAAGTAGACTAAAAAAACAAAATGCAAATGTGGAAGTGATAATGACAAAACATGCAACTGAGTTTGTTACTCCACTGACCTTTCAGACTTTGGCATTGAATCCAGTATATGTGGATATGTTTAAGGAACCAAAAAATTATGATGTAGAGCATATTTCCCTAGCCCAAAAAGCTGATCTTTTTTTAATTGCTCCTGCTACAGCTAATATAATTGGGAAAATTGCTAATGGAATAGCTGATGATTTGCTTACGACAACTATTATGGCTACAAAATCAAGGGTAATATTTGCGCCAGCTATGAATACAAATATGTATTTAAATCCAATAGTCCAAAAAAACTTGATTTATTTAAAGTCTTTAGGATATGAGTTTATAGACCCAGAAACTGGGTTATTAGCATGTCAAACCTATGGACCAGGGAGAATGGCTGAGCCTATTGATATTGTTAGATATATAATAAATAGTTTTACTAACAAAAAATTACAAGGTAAGAAAATAGTTGTTACCGCTGGACCTACAATTGAACCAATAGATCCCGTTAGGTATATCACAAATCATTCTAGTGGGAAAATGGGATATAAAATAGCAGAGGTAGCTCAAAGTTGGGGCGCCGAAGTAGTTTTAATAACAGGGCCAACGGATTTAAAACCACCTAAGGGTATAGAAATAATAAAAGTAAATACTACGATGGAAATGTTTAATGCTGTGAAAAGTCAATTTGATAGTTGCCAAGTTTTAATTAAAGCAGCAGCTCCTTCAGACTATAGACCTGAAGTCTTTAGTCAGGAAAAAATAAAAAAAGAAGAAGGAAAAAGGGATGAACTAAACATAAGGTTTGTTAAAAATCCAGACATTGCAGCTCATTTTGGAAAGCTTAAAAAGGATCAAATAATGGTTGGCTTTGCAGCAGAAACAAATAATTTAATCCAATATGCTGAAAGTAAACTTAAAAAGAAAAACCTTGATTTTATAGTTGCTAATGATGTATCTAAAGAAGGAGCAGGTTTTAAAACTGATACCAATATTGTTACAATTATAGATAAAAAGGGCAAAGTTATTGAATACCCTATATTAGATAAATCGCAAGTAGCAGAGATTATTTTAGATAAAGTTGAGGATTTGTTGAATACTAAAAGCTAGATTGATTATTTTATCTAGCTTTTAGTATTTAAATCAGAAAAGGATTGATTTTATGAATAGAAAATATGCACAAGTAATAGTTGAGAATAAAGCAGCAAGCACTGATAAACCTTATATTTATATAATTGAACCAGATATGATTTATGAAATAGAAGAAGGCATGAGAGTACTTGTTCCCTTTGGACAGGGAAACAGGATTATTAAAGGTATCGTTATTAAAATACAAGATCATTATGAAAGGTCATATCAATTAAAAAGTATAATAGATGTGATTGATGATAAACCCCTTATCTCAAAGGATATGATAAACTTAAGTTTATGGATGTCTGAGCATTATTTGTCTCCTTATTTAGATGCTTTTCAAACTGTTTTGCCTCCAGGAGATTTTAAGGAGGTTAAAACATATGTTGTTTTAAATGAGAATAACCTTAATTGTTTCAAGGGGGAACTTACTCCCTTAGGAAAAAATATTATTCAATTGATTATAGAGAAAGACGGCAGAGTAGATTTAGAGATTATTAAGAAAAATATGGAGAATAAAAATGTCAATAAAACCATTAATATGCTAGAGAAAAAGGGACTAATTGAAACTACATTGAAAGTACAGACATCTATAGAAAAAAACTATGAAAAATATGTTTCCTTAATAGATAAATCTATGGATTATGATAGTATTTTTAATATAATTGGGAAAAGAAGCTATAAGCAAATGGAAATAGCAAAATTTTTAATGAATATTGATAAAATATCTTTAAAGGAATTAATGCTAAAAACCAATAGTTCTTTATCTACTGTTAAAGCATTAGAAGGAAAAAATATAATAAAAATTTTTAAAAAGGAAGTATATCGTGATCCAATAAGTAAAAATATTAAACCCTATAAAAAGCTTGAATTATCACCTGATCAAAGATACTGTGTAGATACTATATTAAACAGTATAAAAAACGGTAGTAAGGAAAATAAATTTTTAATTCACGGTGTAACGGGTAGTGGGAAAACAGAAATATATCTTCAATTAGTTGAAGAAATGATAAATATGGGTAAAGAAACTATAGTTCTTGTACCTGAGATATCTTTGACACCTCAAACAATTGAAAGATTCGTTGGAAGATTTGGCGATAATGTGGCAGTACTTCACAGCAAGCTTTCTTATGGTGAAAGATTCGACCAATGGAGAAAGATTAAAGAAGGGAAAGTAAAAATAGCAGTAGGAGCTCGTTCTGTTGTATTTGCACCTTTCAACAATCTAGGACTTATTATTATTGATGAGGAACATGAAAATACATATAAGTCTAGTATGAATCCTAAATACGATGCTATAGAGGTGGCAGAAAAAAGATGTGAACAAGTAGGAGGCTATTTAGTCAAGGGTTCTGCTACCCCATCAATTGAGAGCTATTATAAGGCTAAGAATGGACATATAAAATTATTAAACTTAGATAAAAGAATTAATAACAAAAAATTACCTGAAGTTAAGATTGTAGACATGAGAAAGGAACTAGATACTGGAAATAAGTCTATATTTAGCAGGGAATTATATGAAGCTATAGGGGAAAACTTAAGAAAAAAAAAGCAGACTATACTTTTCCTAAATAGAAGGGGTTATTCAACCTTTGTTTCTTGCAGACAATGTGGATATGTAGTAAAATGTAATGAATGTGATATATCTATGACATATCATCTGAAAGACAATAAATTAAAATGCCATTACTGTGGTTTAGCTATAAGCCCTCCCCAAATATGTCCCGTTTGTAAAAGTAAATATATAAAGTATTTTGGCATAGGTACTGAAAAAGTTGAAGAACTAACTAAGAAGATGTTTCCAATGGCAAAAGTCGAAAGAATGGATATGGATACCACTTCAAAGAAGGGAAGCCATGAATCCATGCTCCTTAAGATGAAAGATGAAGAAATAGACATATTAATTGGAACTCAAATGGTGGCTAAAGGATTAGATTTTGAAAAAGTAACTTTAGTTGGTGTAATTGCAGCAGATACAAGTTTAAATTTACCAGACTTTAGGTCTTCTGAGAGAACCTTTCAACTCATAACTCAGGTGGCGGGTAGGGCAGGCAGAGGAGAATTTGAAGGCAAAGTAATTGTCCAAACTTATAATCCTGAACATTATAGCATTCAATGTGCAAAGGAACATGATTATGTGGCTTTTTATAATAAGGAAATAGTATTAAGAAAAGAATTTGATTATCCACCTTTCACCAATATTATATCCGTAGTTATATATGGGGAAGATAATAGATATGTTGCAATGAAGGCAAAAGAAGTTTACAATTTAATAATAGAGGAAATGGTCAAGGAAGGTCTTAATGAATTAGTTAAAAATGTCATAGGACCATATCCAGCACCATTGGAAAAGATAAAAAATAATTATCGCTTTCAAATCCTAATAAAATCCAGGGATGAATATATGGATAAATTAAAAAACATTATAGAATGGGTATGTATAATAAACAGACATAAAAATAATTTAAAAGGGATTAGATTTAGTATAGATGTAAATCCTAATTCAATATTGTAGGAGGAAAAGACATGGCTATTAGACAAATTAGATATTCCGGTGATCCTATTTTAAGAAAGAATTCTAGGGAAGTTACTGAAATAAATGATAGAATAAAGATACTTTTAGAAGACATGGTAGATACTATGTATAAATATGATGGAGTAGGATTAGCAGCACCTCAGGTTGGTGTATTGAGAAAAGTAGTTGTAATAGATATAGGAGAAGGGATTATAAAACTTATCAATCCTGAGATAATTGAAGCCCATGGAGAAAGTATAGATATAGAAGGTTGTTTAAGTGTTCCAAATAGGGTAGGAACAGTAAAAAGGCCCGAAACAGTCAAAGTGAAATATTTAGATGAACAAGGTGAAGAAAAGATAATGGAAGGTACAGGATTATTGGCTAAGGCTCTTTGCCATGAGATAGACCACCTCCACGGCATATTATTTATAGATAATATGATTCAAGAAGTATTTCCTAAAAAAGATGAAGAATAAAGTTTGGGGGTAAATAGCGTGAAAATTGTATTTATGGGGACACCTGAGTTTGCAGTTCCATCTTTAATGTCATTATATGAAAAGGGGCATGATATATCTTTGGTAGTAACTCAAAAAGATAAACCTAAAGGTAGGGGCAAAAAAATGCATCCTACTCCCATTAAAGAAAAAGCCTTGGAGCTGGGATTAGAGGTTTATCAACCAGATTCTATCAATTCAACAGAATCCATAAATAAAATAAAAAGATTATCACCAGACTGTATTATAGTAGTGGCCTTTGGACAAATACTTAAAAGGGAAATATTAAAGCTATCAAAGTATGGGTGCATCAATATACATGGGTCACTGCTTCCAAAATATAGGGGAGCTGGACCTATTAATTGGGCTATTATCAATGGAGAGTCTAAAACAGGAATTACGGTTATGAAAATGGACCAAGGAATAGATTCAGGAGATATGCTGCTTGTAGAGGAAATACCTATTGATGAAGAAGATGATGCAGAGTCTATTCATGATAAATTATCTATATTAGGTAGTAGATTAATAGTTGAAGCATTAGAAAAATTAGAAAACCAAACAATTGTTAAAGTTCCCCAAAGGGATGATTTAGCCTCTTATGCACCAAAGATAACTAAAGAAACTGGAAAGATTAATTGGGACAGTACCGGTGAGAAAATTAAAAACTTAGTACGAGGACTAAAACCTTGGCCATGTGCTTATATGAATTATAAAGGCGAAAATGTTAAAATTCATAAGGTTAAAGTTATAGAAAAGTTCTCCAAAGAGGGATATGGAGTAGTAGTCAAAGTTTCCGATAAGGGTATTTGTGTAAATTGTCATGATGCTTGTATAGTTATTGAAGAGTTGCAATTCCCTGGAAAGAAAAAATTACAAGTATCTGAGTATTTAAGGGGAAATCAATTTGATACTAATATAAAATTAGATTAATATTAGTATGTTTGAGGAGGAGAGTTTGTATGTTTTATGGTGGATATTACGGAGGATATGGTGGGAATTGGATATTGTTTGTATTTCCAGCCTTACTGTTTGCTATCTATGCACAGGCAAAGGTTTCTACATCTTTTAACAAGTATTTAAAGGTAGCTAGCCGTTCAGGCTATACTGGAAGAGAAGTCGCAAGGATGATATTGGATAGAAATGGATTATATGATATTAGAATAGAACCTACTGCAGGTCAGTTAACAGATCACTATGATCCAAGAGATAAGGTAATTAGATTATCAAGTAATGTATATAACGGCAATTCCATTGCAGCTATTTCTGTTGCTGCCCATGAGGTTGGCCATGCTATACAACATGGGGAAGGCTATTTTCCACTTATTTTAAGAAATAATATAGCGCCTATTGCGAGTATAGGTGCTAGGTTTGTTTGGATTTTAATTTTCTTAGGTTTCATTATCAGCCCATTTCTTTTGGAATTAGGGATAGCTCTTTATTTAGCTGTAGTATTGTTCCAGGTTGTTACTTTACCTGTAGAGTTTAATGCTAGCAAAAGAGCATTATATCAATTAGAAAATGGGATAGCTTCTAGGGATGAGATAGGTCCATCAAAAGAAGTTCTTACTGCTGCTGCTTTAACCTATGTTGCAGCAACTTTGGTGGCTATTGGTCAATTGTTAAGACTTCTTTCTATTTCAAATAGAAGGGATTAAATATTATATTTGAAATTTTGCCTGGCTTAAGCCAGGCAAATGACTTTTTATAGGGAGGTTTACCATGAATTCAAGGGATATTGCTTTGAATATTTTAATGGATATAAATGAAAATGGGGCTTTTTCTAATTATACCATTAATAAACATTTAAAAGGCAAAGAGAATATAAAAGACGAAAATTTAATTAGGGAAATAGTCTATGGGGTAATTGAAAATCTATTATATTTAGACTATATAATTTCCAAAGCCTCAAAAATAAAGCTTAAAAAGATTCATCCTAGGGTTTTAGAGATTTTGAGGATGGGAGTATATCAAATTGTTTTTATGGACAAAATTCCAGATAGAGCAGCAGTAAACGAGGCAGTTAATTTATCAAAGGAATATGGACATAAGGGAATTAGCGGTTTTGTTAATGGAGTATTGAGAAATATTTCAAGAAACAAAGAAGAAATGATGAAAATAGATAAAGTAGATGATAAAGATTATCTATCCATTAAATATTCCCATCCCAAATGGTTGGTTGAAAGATGGATAGAAGAATTTGGTTATGAATTTACTGAAAACTTATGTCAAGGAAACAATAGTAGGCCAAAACTTAATATTAGAGTCAATACATTGACAACAACTAGAGATGAATTAGTAGAAAGACTATCTCAATATGGTTATATTGTTCATAAAACAAATTATGCAAGTGATGGGATTATAATTGATAATCCTACAAGGATTACGGAACTAGATGAGTTTAATCAAGGCTATTTTACCATACAAGATGAAAGTAGTATGCTAGTTGCACAAATAGCAAATCCTAAGGAGAATAGTTTTGTCCTAGATATATGCAGTGCTCCAGGCGGAAAGTCTACACATATAGCTCAGCTCATGAATAATAAGGGTAAGATAATAAGCAGAGATATTTATGAACATAAACTAAATTTAGTTAGGCAAAACGCTAGTAGATTAGGTATAAATATAATAAATACGGAAAGTTTTGATGCCATTAATTTGGATAGGGATTTAATTGGTAAGATAGATTACTGCATTGTAGATGCTCCCTGTTCTGGTTTAGGAATTATAAGAAGAAGACCTGAAATAAAATGGAATAGAAAACAAGAAGATATAGATGATTTAAATAAAATCCAAAGGAAAATATTGAATAATGCCAAAGAGTATGTAAAACCTGGGGGAATAATAATATACAGTACTTGCACTATTGGAAGGGAAGAAAATATGGATGTAATAAATGACTTTTTAGATAATAATAAGGAATTTCAATTATTTGGCTTTGAAGATTTAATTTGTTCAAATGAAAATATTGAAACCTCTAAAAATGGTTATATTCAATTATTTCCACATATAAATAATACAGATGGTTTTTTTATTGCTAGAATTCAAAAGAACCGTAGCTAATGCTTTATAAATTATGATATAATATGAAATTAAGAATATATTTGGGGTGATTTCTTGCAGAAAATTGAATTAAATAGCTTGACAATAGAAGAATTAGAAGAATATATATATAATATTGGGGAACAAAAATACAGAGGAGAACAATTATTTACTTTTATTCATAAAAACCAAGGCAGAAATATTGAAAATATTTCTGTGTTCTCCAAGGGACTACGGGACAAGCTAGAGAAGGTTTCGAAGATTAATCAACTAAAGATTTTTAAACGATTTGACTCAAAGGTTGATAATACAAAAAAATACTTGTTTTTATTGGAAGATAATAATATTATTGAAGGTGTGGCTATGGAGTATAAGCATGGTCTAACTGCTTGTATTTCTACACAAGTAGGATGTAGAATGGACTGCTCCTTTTGTGCATCAACCAAAGAAGGTTTAATAAGAAGCCTAACCCCTGCTGAAATGGTTAGTCAGATATATATGATGGAAGAGGATCTAAACGACAAAATTAGCAATATTGTGTTAATGGGAAGCGGAGAGCCTTTAGATAATTATGAAAATGTGATTAAGTTCTTAAATATAATCCATCATGAAAAAGGGCATAACACAAGTTATAGAAATATAACTTTATCTACTTGTGGATTAGTTCCAAAGATATATAGTTTAGCAGATGAGGAAATGCCTATAACCTTATCTATATCGCTTCATTCACCTTTTGATGAAGATAGACGAAAGATAATGCCTATAGGTAATAAATATTCAATTGATGAGATAATGGAGGCCTGTAGATATTACAATAACAAAACCAATAGAAGGATTACTATAGAATATACACTTATTGAAGGAGTTAATGATAGAATAGCGGATTTAAATGAATTGGTTAAAATTCTTAGAGGAATAAGTTGCCATGTAAATTTAATACCTTTAAATCCTATAAAAGAATTTAGCCAAGGGAGGCCATCAAGGATTAATATTGAAAGATTTGAGAAAAGTCTAGCTAAAGCGGGTATACCAGTAACCATACGTAGGGAAATGGGAGGAGACATTAATGCTTCATGTGGACAATTGAGAAGAAGATATACAGATGAAAGATATTAAAACTTTCCAGTGAGGTGATTTTATATGAACATTGGCGTAAAAACAGATATAGGAATAATTCGAGACAATAACCAAGATTCCTATTATGTTTTTTCTAGTGAAGACTATCCTTTATTTATAATAGCGGATGGAATGGGTGGACACAAAGCAGGTGAGATTGCTAGTAAAATGGCTATTGAAATAATAAGTAATAATCTTAAAAATTATTTGATTAATTCATCAGTAGAAAATAAGGAAATTGAAGATGGAATAAGAAAATCTATAGATGAAGCCAATAAGGAAATTTACAAAAAATCTAAGGAAGATGAGAAATATTCGGGAATGGGAACAACTGTTACCCTAGCATATGTAATAAATGATAGGATATTCATTGGGCATGTAGGGGATAGTAGGGCTTATTTATTAAGGAATGGAGTATTATCCCAATTAACACAAGACCATTCTTTAGTGGAAGAGCTCATAAGGAATGGCAGTATCAGTAAAGAGGAAGCAAAACATCATCCACAGCGCAATATTATCACTAGAGCTGTAGGTACTAGTGGTGATATAAAAGCAGATGTAATATTAGAAAAAAAACATAAAGATGACATACTTTTATTATGTACTGATGGATTAACTAATATGGTAGATGAGATTCAAATTAGGGATTCTTTGATTATGAATGAGGATATTCAAAAGGCATGTGAAGATTTAGTAAAACTCTCAAACGATAGGGGCGGCTTTGATAATATTACTGTTATAGCTGCTAAATTTTAGTAAAGTGAGGTGATAATATGATTGGAACTGTATTGGGTGGCAGATATGAAATAATTGAGAAAATTGGCGAGGGTGGAATGGCCCTTGTTTATAAAGCAAAATGTAGATTATTAAATAGATATGTAGCAATTAAGGTGTTGAGAGATGAATATGTTAACGATGAAGAATTTATTAAAAAGTTTAGAAAAGAATCTCAGGCAGCAGCGAGTCTTTCTCATCCTAATATCGTAAATATATATGATGTTGGTGTTGATAAAAAAAATGGCCATGATATACATTATATTGTTATGGAATATATAAAAGGGAAAACATTAAAAGAAATAATTAGAGAAAAAGGTAAACTAAGTTTTGATGAAACTATGGATTATTCAATACAAATTGCTGAAGCGTTGGAACATGCACATAAAAACCACATAATTCATAGAGATATTAAACCTCACAATATAATGGTAACCGAAGATGGTAGAGTAAAGGTAACGGATTTTGGCATTGCTAGAGCTGCTACGTCTTCGACGGTTACTAATACATCAAATGTAATAGGTTCAGTTCATTATTTTTCTCCTGAGCAAGCCCGTGGAGGATATACTGATGAGAAATCCGATATCTATTCTTTGGGAATCGTTATGTATGAGATGATTACTGGAAAGGTACCTTATGAAGGGGACAGCCCAATATCTGTAGCTCTAAAACATATTCAAGAGGAAATTGTTCCACCTCAAGAAATAGATGAGACAGTGCCGACAAGTTTACAAAATATTATTATGAAATGTGTAAAAAAGAATCAGGCAGATAGATATAGTACGGCCAGCGAACTTTTACGGGATTTAAGAAGGGTGAAATATTTGGCTGCAGAGGATGCCTTGGATGATACTAGCATTATAGAATCACCAACACAAATAATCCCAATCGTTGGAGATGAAGATATGGGTAGCATAAAAAAACATAAAAAGGAAAAAGATAAAAAGCATAAAAAAAATGGTAGTGAAGGTGGCCTCAAAATTAAGGTTTTAGCCATATTACTCGCTTTTATACTTGTAAGCTCCATAGCTTTAGGATATTACAAGCTTAAGGATTACTTTATATCCTCAGAGGTAACAGTACGTGATTTGGTTGGAATGAATAGAGATGTGGCAGCAGCAGAGTTAGAAAAAATGGGTTTATCACTTAAGGTGGTTAAAGAAGTATATGATAGTGATTTTAATGAAGGCGAAATAGTATGGCAAAGTGTAGAAGAAGGGCAAAAAGTTAAGAAGGGTTATACAATTGAAGTAAATGTTAGTAAGGGCGGTGAACTTGTTAAAGTTCCAAGTCTAATAAATAAAAACATTACCGAAATAGATGAAATTCTAAGCCAATATGGACTAGAAGAAGGTGCACCTGATTATGAATTTAATGATGCTGTAGAAGCAAATATCATCATTAATCAAAGTCCAGAACCTTATTCTGAAGTTGAAAAAGGAACAAAAATAAATATTGTAATCAGCAAAGGACCAGAAAAGAAAACAACTGTAATGCCAAAATTAATAGGACTAAAAGAAAATGAAGCCTATAATTCTCTTATTGCAAATCAGTTAGTAAAAGGAAATAGAAAAGATGAGCCAAGTGATGAATATCCTAAGGGAGATGTAATATGGCAAAGTATAGAAGCAGGCACTGAACTTCAGATCAATACAGCGGTGGATATAACTGTTAGCAGTGGCCCAGAAGAAAGAGAAGAACCAGAGGATAATAAGGATAAAGAAGTTCCATTTAATATTGATTTAGCTTTGCCGCAAGAGGGAGGCGAAGTTACGGTAAGAGTGGAAAGAATCCAAGATGGCGAGACTGACACTGTATATAATAAAGTTCATGAAGCAGATGGCAAAACTATAACGATACCACTTAAAGGAAAACTAGATTCACAATATAAATTTTATTTTAATGACCAATGTGTAGATACTCGACAACATCCTGGTGCATAGGAGGCTTTAAATGCTAGAAGGTATTATTATTAAAGGAATTGGCGGATTTTATTATGTAGAAACTGAAAAAGGCATTTATGAATGTAGGGCTAGAGGATTATTTAGGGAGGAAAAGATAATACCTTTAATTGGAGACAGGGTATTAATCAGAATTAGTGAAGAGGATAACACTGGATATATAGAAAAGATATATAATAGAAAATCTCAGCTGACAAGACCCCCTGTTGCAAATGTTACTCAAGCCATTATAGTCATGAGTATAAAAAATCCAGATATAAACTTTTGGCTACTGGATAGGTTTTTAGTTATGGCTGAGTATGAAAATTTAAATGTTGAGATATGTATAAATAAAATAGATTTAGATGATAAGGAAGAAATAAGTTTAATTGAAAATATATATAGCAAAGCGGGTTACAGTATAATTAAGACTAGCACTAAAACTAATGAAGGGATTTTAGAACTAAAAGCGCTATTAAAAGATAATATTACAGTTTTTGCAGGGCCCTCAGGTGTAGGTAAATCATCTTTATTGAATAAAATAGATACTAAGCTTAAGCTTGCAACCGGAGAGGTAAGCAAAAAAACTACTCGTGGAAAACATACTACTCGACATGTAGAATTAATAGAATTAGATTCAGATAGCTATGTTCTTGATACTCCTGGTTTTAGTTCTTTAAGTCTTGATTTTATTAAATCAGATGTAGAATTAGCCAAGTATTTTAAAGAAATTTATAAATATAGTGATAAGTGCAAGTTTATTTCTTGCTTGCATCATAAAGAACCAGGTTGTGAGGTAAAAAGACAGGTAGATGAAGGAAATATATCTAATACTCGTTATGAAAATTATTTATATTTCCTTAATGAGATTAAAAATATTAGGAGGTATTGATATGGTCCAAGTATCACCTTCCATTTTATCTGCAGATTTTGGAAGTTTAAAAGAAGAAATATTGAAATTAGAAGAAGGAGGAGCAGATTATATCCATCTAGATGTAATGGATGGTATATATGTGCCAAATATTACATTTGGACCTTCTATAATTGGCAAGTTAAGAGATATTACTGACATTCCTTTTGACGTGCATTTAATGATCGATAGACCTGAAAGGTATATAAAGGATTTCGTTAAGGCTGGGGCAGATATTATAACCGTCCATGAAGAATCTACTACTCATTTGCACAGGACTATTGAAGAGATTAAATCTTACGGTGTAAAGGCTGGGGTTGCATTAAACCCATCTACTCCCCTTAATAATATTAGGTATGTGTTGAATTATATAGATATGGTTTTAATAATGACAGTTAATCCAGGGTTTGGGGGGCAAAAGTTTATTGGATCCATGGAAGGAAAAATAAAAAAGCTAAGGGAAATAATAGAGGACAAAGAATTAGATATACTTATAGAAGCAGATGGAGGCATAAAGCTTAATAATGCTAAAGATATAATTGATTATGGAGTTGATATTATAGTAGTTGGCTCGGGAATCTTTGAAGCAGAGGATGCCGCTGAAAGGACTAAAATGTTTAAAGAATTGTAATTGAAATATAAAGTATTTATGATATAATAGATTCAAGAACTAAATAAGGTGTTTTATCACTAGGGGAGCTGTTGCTGAGAGGGGATTTTATCCCGACCCTTTTTAACCTGAACTAGGTAATCCTAGCGTAGGAAAGTGAATATGATTGTTTACGTATCCATTACCTATATTCAGGTAATGGATTTTTTAATTTTAAAGGAGGCAGTGAAATGAAGAAGTGGAGTACAAAGATGTTGGTAGAGGCAGGGATTATGATAGCTTTATCTATTGTATTAAGTAGAATAAAGATTTATGAAGCCCCTCAAGGAGGTTCTGTAACTGCAGGTAGTATGATACCAATTATATTATTTGCTATGAGATGGGGTGTAGGTCCAGGTGTTGTTGCAGGGGCTACTTTTGGAGTTTTAAAGCTAATGCTTGGAGGATGGGTGTTTAGTCCAATCCAAGCTATATTAGAGTACCCAATAGCCTTTGGGGTTCTTGGATTGGCAGGTATTTTTTCTAATTCAAACAAAAACACTAATGATATGAACTACTTTCAAATTGTTTTATCGGTCTTTTTAGCTATAGGAGCAAGATTTATTTGTCATTTATTAGCAGGAGTAATTTTCTTTAGTGAATATGCAGGGGCTAAAAATCCTTGGTTTTATTCTGCAGGATACCAATTATCTTATTTAGTGCCAGAATTTATTATTTCTGCTATTATATTATCTCTGATTTGGAAACCTTTAAGTAAGATATCAAAATAATGAAAGTAGGAGATTTATATGAATGCTTTAATTATTTCAAACGGAAGTATATTGAATTTGAATAAGCTAAAAGAAATTGGGAAACAATCTGATTTTATTTTATCTGCTGATGGAGGTACTAATCATTGTTTGAAAGTATCTTTAATACCTAACATTGTCATTGGAGATTTAGATTCTATTTCAGATGAGGCATTAAAAATAATCCAGGAAAACCATATCCCCATAGAAAAATTCCCAGTAAAAAAAGATGCAACTGATACGGAACTATCCATAGATTATTTAATCAATAAGGGATTTAAGGACATAACTTTAATGGGAGCCATTGGAAGCAGGATGGATCATACTCTAGGCAATATGCTATTACTTAATAAACTACTTGAAAACGGTGTTAAAGGAAGAATAATAAATGATAATAATACAATATATTTGGTTGATGATGAGTTAATATTAACTGGCAGGGAAGACGAGTTTATATCAGTAATTCCTATTGCTGATAATGGGGCAGTAGTCACATTAACAGGGTTTGAATATACGCTAAACAAAACAAAGATAGATTATGGTTCAACCCGCGGCATAAGTAATAGGATTACAGGAGATAAGGGTTATATAAAAGTCCATGAAGGAAAATGTTTAATTTTTGTATCAAAGGATTAGATATAATGGGCAGGATAAAAGTTTTAACTTTTATCTTGCTTTTTCATTTAGTAAGGATATAGCAAATATTTATGTAACTAAAGTATAAATATAAGAATAAGATAGAGTAAACCATATTATTTGGGGTGTTATTATGAAACGTATTTATTATAGATATAGACGTAAAACAAAAAGAATAGTAGGCATAGTTTTAGGAATCATAGGCAGTTTAATAATACTAAAGTTTATACCTATGGAGGTTTTTCTATTTTTAATTGGAGTAGTTTTAGTAGTTATGGGATTTTTAATATTAAAAACAAAATAAGGCTTCCAGTCCTTTTAGTGGAAGCCTTATTTTTTATAATGCTCTTTCAACATAGCCAGATCTTAAACATCTAGTACAAACATTAATCCTCTTTGTACTGCCATTTACAACGGCTCTTACTCTTCTAATGTTTGGAGACCAGCTTCTATTGCCTTTTTTATTTGAAAAAGTTACTTTGTTTCCATATACTTTTTCTTTTCCGCATATATCGCATCTTCTTGCCATATAAACACCTCCTTAACCGATTATAGAAAAGAATATATTGGTATATATTATCTTTTTAATAATAACACATTATATTTTAACACAACAAACAATAAAAAAGCAACTAAAATAATAGATAAAGTAAATAGTTAGATGTAAATAGTTGAACTATTTAGTGTTATAAGGTAAAATATACCCATATAGTAATTATAAATAAGGAGGCGATATTTCGTGCCAGCTAAGACAAGTAATGAGTATGGATATATCAATATAGATGATAGCGTTATTGCAACAATAGCAGGCCTTTCAGCCATGGAAAGTTATGGTATAGTAGGTATGGCTAGCAAAAACGCCACTGATGGTTTCTTCGAGTTGTTGAAATGGGATAATCTATCAAAAGGAGTTAAAATATACACTGATGGAAATGAAGTCGCAATTAACCTACATGTTATATTAGAATTTGGAATGAGAATATCCGTAGTAGCTGAAAATATAATTGAAAAAGTAAAATTTAATGTAGAAAATCTAACTGGTCTTAAAGTAAGTAAAGTAAATGTATATGTACAAGGAATTAGAGTTGAAAAGTAGTTTAAGGAGGTACTACAATTGAAGGTTGAAAATATGGATGGTACTATGCTTAAAAAAGCATTTATTGGAGCAGCACAATTCCTAGACGATAACAAAGAAGAAGTCAATGGATTGAATGTATTCCCTGTACCAGATGGAGATACTGGTACAAATATGTTCTTAACCATGAAATCAGCTGTAAAGCAAATATTAAATCTTGAAGAGCATAGTGCTGGAAAAATTGCAATAGCAGTAAGTAATGGGTCTCTAATGGGAGCAAGGGGAAACTCTGGCGTAATACTTTCACAACTCTTTAGAGGTTTTGCTAATGGTTTACGGGAAAAAGAAAGTGTAAATACTATTGACTTAGCAGAATCTTTTAAACTAGCTTCAGATACTGCTTATAAAGCTGTTATGAAACCTACAGAAGGTACAATATTGACTGTAGCCAGAGGTTGTGCAGAATATGCATTAAAGATTGCAAAAGATGAAAAAGATATAATTATCTTTATGAAAAAAGTTATAGAACAGGGAAATATTGTACTAAACAAAACACCAGAAATGCTGCCAGTTTTAAAACAAGCTGGAGTGGTTGATGCTGGTGGAAAAGGCTTAATGTGTGTTTTAACTGGAGCTTATAATGCAATAACAACTGGAGAAGAAATTGTATTAGAGACTCTTAAACCAGAAGTTGTGGAATATAAACCTGTGCCTCATGATATAGACACCGCTAATATTAAATTTGGCTACTGTACAGAATTTATGATTAATACGAATAAAGGAGAACCTGAAAAACTTAGAAACGATTTGGCTAAGCTTGGAGATTCGTTAATGGTTGTTGGGGGTGAAGGATTAATTAAAGTCCATATACATACCAATAGCCCTGGAGAAGTACTAGAAGAAGCCTTAAAATTAGGAGAATTAAATGATATAAAAATAGATAATATGAGATATCAACATGAGCATATAATCGCCAATGAAGATTATACGGAAATAGAAAAACGGAATAATCCTAATAAAAAATATAGTTTTATAGCTGTATCTATTGGCGAAGGTATAGATACCGTATTTAGTGAGCTAAATGTAGATTATATTATACCTGGTGGACAAACTATGAATCCTAGCACAGAAGATATATTAAATGCTATAAAGGAAGTAGATGGAGAGAATATAATTATACTACCTAACAATGGAAATATAGTTCTAGCTGCAGACCAAGCAAAAGAATTAAGTGATAAAAATGTCTATGTTTTCCCCACTAAGACTATTCCCGAAGGTATTACTGCCTTGTTATCCTTCAATTTGGAAGCAGATATCGAGGAAAACTTAGAGGTCATGAAAGAGGCAATTGCCAATGTAAAAACTGCTCAAGTAACCTATGCAGTTCGAGATACCGAAATAAATGATACAAAGATTAATAAAGATGATATTATTGGAATTTCAAAGGGAAAAATAGTTTCTATTGGTAATGATATTGAAGAAGTGGCTTTTAAGCTATTAAAAAATATAATAGATGAGGATTCTTCATTGATTACTATATTTTATGGCAATGGAACAGAAGAAGATAAGGCCATAGAACTATCCAATAAAATAGAAGAAGAATTTGACGATTGTGATGTTGAAGTAGTATTTGGTGGTCAACCACTCTATTATTATATATTTTCAATAGAATAGTAAATTCCCTACCAAATGGTAGGGAATTTTGTTTGAACAGTAAATTAATGAATAGGCTTAGGAGGTATAGCATGTCTGTTCAATATGTAAAAGGGGTAGGCCCTAAGAGAGCAGCTAAATTGAGAAAATTAAATATATATACAGTTGAAGACCTATTATACTTTTTTCCAAGAGAATATGATGATAGAACCAATTTTATATATATATCCCAATGTATAGAAGAACAAAAGGCTAGTTTAAAGGTCCAAGTATGTGGATATCCTTCTAAAGCACGTCCTAGAGGGAATTTATCTATATTGAAGATTCCAGTTAAAGATATATCGGGCCGAGCTAATTTGGTATGGTTTAATCAGGATTATGTCGCTGATAAATTAGCAATAGGGGATATAATTTATGTTAATGGGAAAATAAGTAGGTTTGGAGGTGAAATACAGATAGTAAACCCAGTCTTTGAAAAGGGAAAAGGCGATAAGGTTGGTAAAATCATGCCTATATATCCTTTAACAGAAAGTTTAACTAACAATGAAATGATAAATATAATGACCAATGCTATAAAAGATTATGCAGTCAAAATACCAGAAACACTTCCTTCCTACTTAAGGGAAGAGTTAAACTTAATTCCAATTTGCGAAGCTATTACTAATATTCATTTTCCAAAAAGTAAAGAATATTATAATGAAGCTAGAAGAAGGCTTGTATTTGAAGAGCTGCTAACCTTGCAATTAGGTTTATTTTTAATAAAGAATAGGACAAAGGGAATGGATAAAGGCATAAAATTTTCTCAAACAAGTAGGGTAAATGAATTTATTAAAAAACTGCCATTTGAGCTTACTCACGCACAGAAAAAAGTATATAAAGAAATTGAGGAAGATATGGAAAAGGAAGAACAGATGAATAGGCTGGTCCAAGGTGATGTAGGTTCAGGAAAGACTATTGTAGCTATACTTGCAATGTTTAAGGCATGGGAATCAGGCTATCAATCGGTAATGATGGCACCTACAGAGATATTAGCTGCCCAACATTATGAATCAATTTCTAATTTCTTCCTAGATTACGATATAAATTGTGAATTACTGGTTGGAAGTTTGCCTAATAAGAAGAAAGAACAGATATTAAAGGATTTAAAAAATGGTGATATAGATATATTAGTAGGTACTCATGCAGTTATTCAAGAAAGTGTAGAATTTAATAAATTGGGATTAGCTATTACTGATGAGCAGCATAGATTTGGTGTAAAGCAAAGAGCAGTACTAAGTCAAAAGGGTCTTAATCCAGATGTATTAGTAATGACGGCTACTCCTATACCTAGGACCTTAGCGCTAATACTATATGGAGATTTAGATATTTCAATTATTGATGAGCTCCCTCCAGGCAGGAAGGAGATAGAAACCTATGCAGTTGGATTAGACATGGTAGATAGGATTAATAATTTTGTAAAAAAGCAAGTATTGGAGGGAAGACAGGCTTATATTGTATGCCCTTTAATTGAGGAAAGTGATACTTTAGATGTTAAATCAGCAGAAGAATTATATCTAACATTAAAAGATGAAGTATATAAAGGATTTAATGTAGGTTTACTTCATGGCCGAATGAAACCTCAAGAAAAAGATGATATTATGGATAAGTTTAAAAACAAGGAATTAGATATATTAATTTCTACCACAGTCATTGAGGTGGGAGTAAACGTACCTAATGCAAATATAATGGTCATATATAATGCAGAAAGATTTGGATTAGCCCAACTTCATCAATTAAGAGGCAGAGTAGGCAGGGGAGAGTATCAGTCTTACTGTATACTTATAAATGGGAGCAATAGCAAAATCTCAAGAGAACGAATGAGAATATTGCAAAGATCAACAGATGGTTTTTATATTTCAGAAAAAGATTTAGAATTAAGGGGGCCAGGAGAATTTTTTGGTACTAGGCAGCATGGAATTCCAGATTTAAAAATTGCAAATCTGTTTACAGATATGGGAATATTGAAATTAGCACAAAAAAAAGCAAGTGAAATATTAGAAGAAGATTCTTTGCTTTTAGATGAAAAGCATTCTCTCTTAAGACAAAATATTATAAACATGTTTAAAGATAGGATAAATGATTTAATTTTTAACTAATACTACTAATATCTGAATAAAAATGATAAAATATTTTGTATAAAGATGAGGTGATTTTTTGAGAGTTATTTCAGGACTTAAAAAAGGATATAGATTAAAAGCACCAAAGGGTAGAGATACTAGACCTACTGAGGATAGAATCAAAGAATCTTTGTTTAATATATTAAGGAATATTGATGAGAAAAGCATAGTTTTAGATTTGTTTGCAGGCTCAGGTTCTATAGGTATTGAATTTTTAAGTAGAGGTGCTAAAAAAGTTTATTTTATAGACAAATCCTATTTAAGCATTAAAGTTATTAAAGAAAACTTACAACACACTAATTTAGAAGACAAGGCTAAAGTCATCAAAAATGATTCAATTAGGAGCATTGAATCATTAGGTAAAGAAAACATTAAATTTAACTATATTTTTATAGATCCGCCTTATGAGCAAAATCTAATTATAATATCCCTTGAAAAAATATGGAATGAAAGGATTTTAGATAAGGGCGGAATTATAATAATAGAGCATGAGAAAGAATTAATATTACAAGATGAAATTCATGAATTTAAAAAAATTGATTATAGAAATTATGGAAGTAAATCCTTAACCTTTTATACATACAGTAGTTGATAAAGGAGAGATGACGAATGGTAGTTATTTATCCAGGTAGTTTTGACCCTGTAACTTATGGGCATTTGGATATAATAGACAGATGTTCTAAAAAGTTCGATAAGGTAATAGTATCGGTATTAAATAATACATCAAAGAAAAACATGTTTACCATAGAAGAAAGAGTAAAACTATTAAAAAAGGTATTAGAAAAGTATGATAATGTAGAAATAGACACATTTTCGGGGCTATTAGTTGATTATGCTAGAGAAAAAGGTTGTACTACAATGGTTAGAGGTTTAAGAGCAGTATCAGATTTTGAATATGAAATGCAAATGGCTCTTGTAAATAAGAAACTGGTGGACGATATTGAAACGTTTTTCATGGTGTCTAGTGGTAAATATGCTTATTTAAGTTCAAGTATAGTCAAGGAAGTAGCCATGTTTGGGGGAGATGTTTCCTGTTTTGTTCCAAAGATTGTAGAAAAAGAATTAAAAGACAAAATAAAGGGAGGTAATGCTTAAATGGATGTATTAAAATTGATAGATGAAATAGAAGACATTCTAGAGAATGGGTCAACCTTACCTTTCTCATCTAAAGTTATGGTAGATGCAGACGAGCTGTATGAAATCATTAAAGAGATAAGGATTAAGCTTCCAGATGAGATAAAACAAGCAAACTGGATAAAAGAAGAAAGGCAAAGAATATTAGCCGAAGCGCAAAAAGATGCAGAAACCGTATTAAATGAAGCAGAATTAAGGCTAGGAGAGTTAATAGATCAAGATGAAATAACAAAAAAAGCTAAAGAAAGGGCTGAAGAAGTTATTACAAAAGCCCAAAATAATGCTAAGGATATTAGATTAGGTGCATTAGAATATGCAGACAGTATTTTATTAGAGACTCAAGAAAACTTAAAAAATCTTATTGATACTCTTAATGAAAATAGGCAAGAACTTAGGGGAGGCAAATAGTTATTCCGATGAGGTAAAACAAGATATTAATAACATAATTAAAGAACAAATTAGCATATAGATAGTTATTAATATTGCAAGTTTAATTGAATTTATAAATAATATTGGCCACTCTAGGAAATACATAGATTCTGTTGTATGCAAACTTGGCAAAAAAGAAGGTTTAATTATGTTTTTATATTTCAATTCATATAATAGAAAAGTGTAAAGACAGGAAAAAACTCCATGGAGAAACTTGGCGAATAGATATAAAGCACTATTTATATCTGTACTACTAATAAAGCTTAATGCTTGGCTATGTATGGAGAAACCGCTCCATCCAATTAAAAAATTGATAATAATAATTTTATATATTAGATTTATATTAGCCATGGAAACTTTTTTACATCCAGTTGTAATCTCCAACAAACCAGCTATAAAGCCTTTTAAAGCATCTATATTTATTTTTACTGGAATGATATTGTTTATTGAGTCAATGGTCAAATTGAAAATTTTAGAAGCAAAAAGAAGCTCTGTTAATACAGAATAAAATATCATAAATCCACCTATTAATGCTATGGTATTTATACTTTTTTTTACACTATTAGCTAGGACGGAGCCTATGGAATAATTGATTTTGTTTGTAGGTATTTTATTACTTGTTGATATATCTTCATTTTTTTTATAAAATCTAAATACAAGGCCCAGCGTTATGGCTCCTAGATAATGAGGATATATTATTAACGGAGCTAAGGAAGGGTTGTTTAACATACCTACTGAAACTGCACCTAGCATAAATAATGGACCAGAAGTGCTAGAAGAACAGACCATTCTTTCTGCTTCAGTTTTTGTTATACTTTTGTTTTGCCTTAAATTGGATACAATTTTTACTCCCATAGGGTACCCAGAAACGATACTCATAGAAAAGGGAAAAGCACCAACGCCAGGCAGATTAAATATTGGTTTCATCAATGGCTCTAAAAGTTTCCCTATTAAATCAATAAAACCTATGCCAATTAAAATCTCTGAAACAATAAAAAAAGGCAGTAAAGATGGAACAACTATATTAAACCAAGTTAACAATCCATCGGAAGCACCATCTAATGATAATGTAGGATATTTCAAAATACCAACTAAAATGCAAATTATAAGTATTAAAAAAGTTATATTTGAAAAGGACTTATTCATATTTATTATTAACCCCCTTTTTTGGTTGGAAATATTAGTTTTGTTTAATAAAACTGCATTTATATATAATCTATATTAAAGTTCTTATTTTAATTATATTTTTCATAATTATTAATATGATATAAAGTATATATGGGGTGATTTTATGTTAGAAAGACCAAAGATAGGTTTAGCTCTTGGCTCTGGCGCTGCTAGAGGATTGGCACATATTGGAGTGTTAAAGGCCCTAGAAGAGATTGGAATAGAAATTGATATGATATCTGGCAGCAGTGCTGGTGCGCTTATAGGTGGATTATACTGTACAGGGATTTCGCCTAATATGATTGAGAACCTAGCCATTCAAATTGACAAAAAAATGTGGACTGATTTTACTATGCCTAAAAAAGGAATAATAAAGGGAGATAGAATACAAGAGATTTTAAAACTTATTACTGCAGATAAGAATATAGAAGAGTTAGATAAAAAACTTATAATAGTAGCTACGGATTTAAAAAATGGAGAAGAAATGGTTTTTACCGAAGGGTCAATACACACTGCTATAAGAGCCAGTATTTCAATTCCAGGTATATTTGAACCAGTTGAATATAATGGAAGGATACTAGTAGATGGCGGAGTTGTAGATAGGGTTCCTATTTCTGTCCTTAAGAATATGGGAGCAGATATAGTTATAGGAATAGATGTAGGCTTTAGTAAATATCAAAGTAAATTTATTCATATGTTTGATATTATATTGCAGTCTATTGATATAATGACAAAGCAAATAATGGAATCAGATTTAGCTTTAGCAGATATAATAATAGCCCCTCCCTTAAGCCATATTGAATCATCAAAGTTTGAACTAGTAGAAGAATGTGCTAATATCGGCTATGAAAGCACCATGGCTAAAAAAGATAAGATACTTGATATTGTAAATAATTATAAAGATGATAAGTATTTACAAGAATTATAAAGAAAACATAGCAGAAATATTCTGCTATGTTTTCTTCACATATGGAGTTGTATAATAATCCATATCCATAAATGGCTTAATGGTATTTAGTCCAAGGAAATATAAATCCGTTGCTTTTTTATCTAAGGAAATGATTTTATTTAAATACGGATTATCATATTTGTTGTAATCAGCAAACTTAGTTATTATTGGCAGATTGGATTTTTCTTTAATTTCTTTTAATAAAACTAAGCCCTTATCATTAGCTCCTAGAACCCTAATATAGGCTGGATAATGTGGTAATAGTTCATGGAATAGAGTTTTGTCTATACCTAAGATTAAATGTACCAATATTCTTTGGATTCTACTCCTTGTATATCGTTTTGTGACTATGGATTGAATTAAATCGTCTAAATCATTATATTGAGTAGATTTCTTAACTATCCGATTTTCAAGTCCTGGTTCTACATCCATTATATTAGATAGTTTATTTCTACCGTTAATCCTTAATAAATATTGTATTATTAGGGCATAATTATCTAAAGTATTGAATTTTTTATATTTATTGATATAATCTACTAGATGATGAAATGTTGCATATGGTACATACTCTTTTACTGAGTTAATATTATTTTTAAATATTGTATTTCGTATACCAGTAGCACTGGCTATTTTATTGTTTATTTGGGTTTCTCCATATAAACTGCCAATTCTTTTAATGGTTACAGGCTTTATACGGCTATTTAAAGTTTTTAAGGATTTTAAATATTCAATAGCCAATATATTGTTTGACATTTTTAAAATGTTTTTTACACTATTATTTTGTTCTATTTTAATGTTAAATTCGTTAAAATAATCTTCCAATGCGTTGGCACGAGATACGGGAAAAGAATGTCCCATATTAAGATATTTCTTTAGTTTATGCTTATAATAAGGAGGTTCCTCAACTAAAATATCTGCAATTTTTTGTAATTGTTCTAAATTGCCTAATTCGCTGCCAAAAGCTATATAATCTACGATATTAAGACTATCAAGCAAAAGTGTACTGCCATAGGCAAATAGCTCTGCCGTTTGGGTGGAAAACATAACAGGCAATTCTATGACTAAATCCACTCCATTATCTATAGCCATTTTAGATTTAGTCCATTTATCAACTAGAGATGGTTCGCCCCTTTGAACAAATGAACCACTCATAAGAGCTACCGAATAATCTGCACCAGTTTCTATTTTAGCTCTTTCCAAATGGTGCAGATGACCAAAATGGAAAGGATTGTATTCAGTTATTAAACCTACAACTTTCATGATACATCCTCCATTATGTTTTATTAATATTATATCATAACACTAAAGGATTATTATATCGTTGATTTTTTAACAAATATGTAATAATATATTTTATAGCTAGAAGAATTAATAGGAGGAATGCATAATGAATATATTAGTAATTAATTGCGGTAGTTCTTCTTTAAAATATCAATTGATTAATATGGAAAATGAAGGAGTACTAGCAAAAGGATTAGTAGAAAGAATAGGAATAGAAGGCGCAAGGGTAAAGCATACAACTACTGGCAAGGATGAAGTTATTATAGAAGAAACTATGCCAGATCATAGGAAAGCTTTAGAACTAGTATTAAATGCTTTGATTAATCCTGATTATGGAGCTATTAAATCAATGGATGAAATCGGAGCCGTTGGACATAGAGTAGTTCATGGCGGAGAAAAGTTTGCTGATTCTGTAATAATTGATGATGAAGTTATGAAGACTTTAAATGATTGTATAGATTTAGCACCACTTCATAATCCACCAAATATTATGGGAATTGAAGCATGTAAAGCTCTTATGCCAAAGACACCAATGGTTGCAGTCTTTGATACAGCTTTCCATCAAACTATTCCAGCATCAAACTATATTTACCCATTACCTTATGAACTATATGAGAAATATGGTATTAGAAAATATGGTTTCCATGGGACTTCTCATAAGTATGTATCAAGAAGAGCAGCAGAAATGTTAGGCAAGAACATAGAAGATTTAAACATTATAACTTGCCATTTAGGAAATGGTGCTAGTGTTTGTGCTATAAAAGGTGGTAAATCCATTGAAACTAGTATGGGATTTACACCACTTGAAGGATTAGCAATGGGAACTAGATCAGGGGACATAGACCCAGCTATAATTCCATTTATCATGGAAAAAGAGGGATTGAGTTTTGATGAGGTAAATGATTTATTAAATAAAAAATCTGGTGTATTTGGAATTTCAGGAATAAGCAGTGACTTTAGAGATCTTGAGGAAGCTATGGCAAAAGGAAATAAAAGAGCAGAATTGGCCTTAGAAGTATTCTGCAATAGAGTAAAAAAATACATAGGGGCTTATACTGCTACTTTATGTAATGTAGATGCTTTGGTTTTCACTGCAGGCATAGGAGAAAACTCTATTTCAATTAGAGAGAAGATTTGTGAAGGATTAGAATGTGTAGGTATTGAGCTTGATAAAGAATTAAATAAAGTTAGAGGGAAGGAAGCCATAGTAAGCAAGGATTTAACATCAACAGCTATTCTTGTTATCCCAACTAATGAAGAATTAATGATAGCAAGAGACACCCAAGCTCTCGTTCAAAAATAATATTTCTTGACAAATATTGGCCTCCTTTGTATAATAAAGTGTATTAGTCTAAGAGGTGAAAGTAATGTCTATAGATTTGTCTGGCTTTTATGATGAAGCTGTTATGAGCCTTCCTGTTGAAGGTGAATTGCAAAGAGATTTTTTAGATATCGATGGGAGAAAGATTAAATTCATTGACCCTATAAAGTACCAAGGGGAAATTTATAGAGCACAAGGAGAAAAATTACTTCATATTGATATTAGGTGCAAATATGAAGAGGCTTGTGGAAGATGTTTAGAACCCTTTGTAAATGTAATAGATACAGTTTTATCAGGAAGACTAATTGAAAAAGTTGATGAGATTACCCAAGACGAAGATGATGATGATCTTATCTATTATGTTGGTGAAAAATTAGACTTAACTGAAGATATAATGAGCATGGTAATTTTATCACTTCCTATGAAACCTCTTTGTGACGAAGAGTGTAAAGGACTGTGCCCACAATGTGGGGCAAATCTTAATAGGGAAGAATGTAACTGTGTTGTAGAAAATGTTGATCCAAGGCTTTTAGTGCTTAAGGATTTTTTCCCAAAGAAATAAGGAGGTGTGTTAAATGGCAGTACCAAAACGAAAAACTGGTAAAGCAAGAAGAGATAAAAGAAGAGCTTCTTCCTATAGATTAACAAAGGCTACTATTAGTGAATGTCCACAATGTCATGAGCCAAAACTACCACATAGAGTTTGCAGAGCTTGTGGATATTACAAAAACAGGGAAGTTATAGATGTAGAATAATCGAATCAAAAAAGATAGTGAGTCAATGTCACTATCTTTTTTTTCTATAAATATTGCATTTTTACATATTCTATAATATATTTAATATCAGCAGCTTTAATAGGTTTTTTAGGAGGATGGTTATGAAAATTATCGTAGATGGTATGGGAGGAGACAAAGGCATTAAAGATATAGTTAAAGGATGTATAGATGCGGTAAATGAACTTGGAGTTAATATAATAATTGTAGGTCAAGAGGATATAATAGACAAGGAGTTAAACAAACATGAATATCCAAAGGATATGATAGAAATAATCAATTCTACTGAAGTTATCACAAACGATGAAGAGCCTGCACTAGCAATAAGGAGGAAAAAGGATTCTTCTATTGTCGTAGGATTAAAAGCTTTAGCAGATGGAAAAGGTGATGGATTCGTATCGGCAGGGAGTACAGGTGCATTGTTAGCAGGAGGACTTTTCATAGTTAAAAGGATAAAGGGAATTGAAAGAGCTTGTTTGGCTTCTGTTTATCCAACTAAAGCTGGAATTTCTTTTATGTTGGATATAGGAGCGAATGTAGATTGTAAGCCAGAGTATTTAAAACAATTTGCAGCCATGGGTTCTATTTATAGTGAAAAGGTTTTAGGGGTAAATTCACCTAAAGTTGGCTTAGCTAATATTGGAACTGAAGAAGGCAAAGGAAATGCTTTAGTAAAGGAAGCCTATGGATTAATTAAAAATTCAAAATTAAATTTCGTTGGGAATGCAGAGGTAAGGGATATTCCAGAAGGAATTTGTGATGTAATAGTTTGTGATGGCTTTGTAGGAAATGTTTTATTAAAATTAACAGAAGGTATGGCTATATCTTTATTTTCGTCTTTAAAAGAAGAGTTTACAAAATCATTTAAATCTAAAATAGGAGCTTTAATGTTAAAATCCCAATTGAAATCTTTTAAGGATAAACTTGATTATCGAGAATATGGAGGGGCACCACTTTTAGGTTTAAAACAACCAGTAGTGAAAGCCCATGGAAGTTCCGATGCTTATGCAATTAAAAACGCTATTAGGCAAGTAAAAACTTTAATTGAAATGGATGTAATAAAAATAATTGAAAATGATATAAATATTAATGAATAAAATTTTAATTTAATAATTTGGAGGTGTTATTAAAATGGTTTACGAAAAAATAAAAGCCATTATTTCAGAGCAGTTTGATATTGATGAAGATGATATTACTATGGAAACTTCTTTTAAGGAAGACTTAAATGCCGATTCTTTAGATTTAGTTGAATTAATTATGAGTCTAGAAGATGAGTTTGATTTAGAAGTTGATGATGACAAAGTGGAAAATATTAATACAATAGGTGATGTTGTTAACTATATCAATAAAATTATAGGCTAGAATAATTCCCTATTAGATCCAATTAATAGGGATCTAATAGGGAATTGTTAGATATTTGGAGGTAATAACGTGAAAATATCGTTTGAAAGGCAAAGAAACTTAAATGAAATACAATCATGTGTAAATTATAACTTTAAAGACATTAAACTATTAAATACATCCTTAACTCATAGCTCCTACGCCAATGAAAACAAGATGAGAAGCTATGAAAGCAACGAAAGGTTAGAATTTTTAGGCGATGCAATATTAAATTTAATTGTATCCGAATATTTATATTATCATTTTTCTAAATTGCCTGAAGGAGAGCTAACTAAAAAAAGGGCAACCGTAGTTTGTGAATCTTCTTTAGCCTTTGCAGCGAGAAAGATAAACTTGGGAAATTATATACTACTAGGTAAAGGGGAAGAAACAACAGGAGGTAGAAATAGAGATTCTCTTTTAGCAGATGCATTTGAAGCATTAATAGGTGCTGTTTATATAGATGGGGGCTTAACTAGCACACGAACATTTCTATTAGGAATGTTTGAAGAAGAAGTAATCTATGCAATATCAAAAGGTAATTTATTTATTGACTACAAAACAGAGTTGCAAGAAATACTTCAAAAAAGGACCAAATCAAAAATTGAATATAAGGTGGAAAAAGAAGTAGGACCTGATCATAATAAGAAATTTTATATGAATGTGATTGTGGAAAACAAAGTCATAGGGAGCGGTATGGGAAGGAATAAAAAAGAAGCTGAGCAAATGGCTGCAAAGAAAGCTTTGTATAGAATAGGTGATAGGATTGAGTAAAGACTATTTTATTATACCTATTTTTGTTCCCCATTTAGGTTGTCCCCATGACTGTGTTTTTTGCAATCAAAAAAGGATTACTGGACTATCAACTGATGTTACACCAGAAGATGTGGAAAGAATAATAGAAGAACATTTAAGTACATTTCCTCATAGGGACATTAGTATAGAAGTTGCCTTCTATGGTGGCAGCTTTACTGGAATTCAAAAGGATATACAAAGAAAACTATTAGCTATACCTTTAAAATATAAAAATCAAGGTAGAATCAAAGGCATAAGATTATCTACAAGACCCGATTATATAGATAAAGAAACGTTAAATCTATTAAAGGAGTACAAGGTAGATACTATAGAACTAGGGGTTCAATCTTTAAATGATGAAGTACTTAATAAAAGTGGAAGAGGTCACAGCAGCCGTCAAGTTTATATAGCTTCAAATCTAATTAAAGAATATGGCTTTAACTTAGGTTTGCAGATGATGATTGGCCTTGTAGGAGATGATAGGGAAAAATCAATTTTTACAGCCAAAGAATTGATAAGCTTAAATCCCTATTGTGTTAGAATTTACCCTACTTTGGTGATTAAAGATACCTATTTAGAAAAGATGTATATAGATAAGAAATATAATCCATTATCCTTAAAAGAAGCGGTGGATATAACCACCGATTTACTCATGCTTTTTGAATACTATGATATTGATGTTATCCGTGTTGGCCTACAACCTACAGATAATATAAGATTAGGTAAAGATGTAATTGCAGGTCCTTTTCATCCGTCTTTTAGACAATTGGTAGAATCAAATATCTATAAAATAATATTAGATGATTATATAAATGATTATGATAAAAGCATAATCCAAGGCAAAACTATAACAATTGAGGCCAATGGGAAATGCATATCCAATATAGCAGGACAAAAATCATCTAATAAAAACTATTTAACTCAAAAATATAGATTTAAAAAAATAAAAATATATGAAAAAGATATCCCCATGGGAATTATAAATATATATATGGATAATATTTTTGATACAATAGATAGGAAAGAGATGATAGGAAAATATTTAAAAGATAAAGCTATAATACGAGTTTAAGAGGTGTTTAACTTGCATTTAAAAAAAGTTGAAATACAAGGATTTAAGTCTTTTGCAGATAAAGTTGAGATTGAATTTAAAGAGGGCATTACGGCAATTGTAGGTCCAAATGGCAGCGGAAAAAGTAATATATCCGATGCAATTAGATGGGTGTTAGGAGAACAAAGCGTAAAAACTCTTAGAGGAAACAAAATGGAGGATGTTATTTTTTCTGGCACCAATATTAGAAAGCCCTTGGGATATGCAGAGGTAACTATTACCTTTGACAATAAAGACGGCATCATACCTGTTGATTATCAAGAAGTAGCTATTACTAGAAGGATGTTTCGTTCAGGTGAATCTGAGTATTATTTGAATAAAAATTCTTGCCGATTAAAAGATGTAAAAGAAATATTTATGGATACAGGTGTTGGAAAAGATGGATACTCTATTATAGGACAAGGTAGAGTTGATGAAATATTAAGTAGTAGGCCAGAGGATAGAAGAAATATTTTTGAGGAAGCAGCAGGTATAGTTAAGTTTAAATCAAAAAAAATAGAGGCAGAGAAAAAATTAGAGAAAACTGAGGATAACTTAATTAGGATAAAGGATATAATTCTTGAATTAGAAAAACAAAATGATTATTTAAAAGAGCAGTCGGAAAAGGCAAGTACATTTATTGGATTATCAAGTAGATTAAAGGAACTTGAAGTAAATCTGTTTATAAGAAATATTGATAAAATTAGAAAAGAAATAGAAAACTTTGAAGAAGAAAAATCTAAGATTCAAATTCAATTAGATGAGATTATAGACAAGAAAAATAAAATAGAAGAAAATTTAAATTTAATGAAGATTAAAATCAAAGAGATGGATTTATCTGTAGATAATATTCAAAAAGAGAAAATTGAAACGTCAAATCAATTTAATCAATGTAAAAATGATTTAAACCTATTAGAGGAAAAAGAAAAGTTTTATATTAAAGATATTGAAAGACTAGAAAAAGAAATAGAGGATTTAAAGGAAAAATTAGAGGAACTAGAAAAAGATAAACTTTTAATAATCGATGAAATTAATAATATGGAAGAAGAAAGACTTTCTTTAAAAGAAAATTTTAACCAAAAAAAAATTAAGCTAGAAGAATTAAATGAAAAAATTTCACTTAAAGAAAAAACAATTGAAAAGGATAAAGATAAAGTCATAGATTCTTATAATCTAATTACGGATAAAAAAAGTAAAATAAATAGTTTAAATAGTTTCCAAGATAATATTAATAAAAGAATTGAACAAATTAAAAAGGAAACAAAAATATTAATTGATGAAAAAAACAAATTTAAAGAATCTTTAAGAGAAATAGAAGGGTCAGAGGGGGAAAAAAGAGAAGAAGTTATTAATTATAATAAATCCCTAACTGAGCTTAGATTAGAAGAAAGAAATTATAAGG
>DHBY01000035.1 GCA_002398845.1 Firmicutes bacterium UBA4916
TTTAAGTGCTAAACTTCTGCATAACAGATTGATAAGTAACATATAATGTATTATACTGTATATTAAAGAGGGGGATATTATGAATGAAGTACAGCCAATTAGAGATAAAAATAAAATAGAAGAAATGAAAATTGAGTTACTAAAAAATTGTTATAGAGATTTCATATTATTTTTGGTAGGGATAAATACAGGATTAAGAATAAGCGATCTATTAAAGTTAATAGTTGAAGATGTTAAAAACAAAACTCATATTATATTAAAGGAACAAAAAACAGGAAAGATTAAGAAGTTTTTTATAAATAGTCAATTAAGAGAGGAAATAGATAAATATATTCAAGGTATGGAGGATAAAGAATATCTATTTAAGAGCCAGAAAGGAAATAATAAACCTATAAGCAGAGTACAAGCATATAGAATATTAAATAATGCTTCTGAAAAAACTGGTCTTAAAGAGATAGGTACTCATACTTTAAGAAAAACTTTTGGGTATTGGCATTACCAACAATACAAAGATATTGCTTTATTGCAAGAATTATTTAATCACTCAGCACCATCAATAACATTAAGGTACATAGGTATTAATCAGGATATTATGGATAGGACAATAGAAGATTTTTATTTATAAAAAGGTAATATTAATTATTAAATTAATATTACCTTTTCTTATTTATTATATTTAATTTTGAATGTAATAAATTCATTTATTAAGTGATCCAACTCTATACTAATAGAAAGAGTTTTGTCTGTAGAATTATCAGACTTAATTAATTGATGGAGTTCATTTCTTTTAACTTTTATCTTTTCTTCAATATTTGTTAATTGCTGTAAATAGTCTAGGTCTTTATCCATAGTTGAAGTTTAATCAGCCCTTTTTTCTATAAAAGCTTCATTAAGGGTATTTTCTAAATCTAAAGTTAAAAATTCTTCATCATCAATTTTCTTTAATTTAATAGCTGTAGTATTCATTAATTCCTTTAGATCCTTTTCTTCCACATAATTAATATTAGATAGTATTCTATTAATTGTAGAAGCTCTATTAGGTTCTATTCCTTTATAAATACTTATAATACTTCTTTCATCAATATTAAAGGTAATCATTTTATTAGCTCCTTTCAATGTAACCCAATTTTTATCCAGGTATCGACCTGCAGGTCTTTAATTTGGGTTACAAATATAAAATATTTAGTTAAATGCTTTTCAGCTGCTTAATGACTATTGTTACAACACTTGCAATGTAGCCATGCAATACCATTAAGACATTGCTTAAAGTCGCTTAGAATTGATTTTAAAAGGTCTGTTTTTATATAGTTTAACATTATTGCTTAATTTATAGCTGATGATCCTTATTTTTGGTTATTTTGCTTTTTTCTTGATTATTATTTCTTTTTTCTGCTTCTGCTATGGCATTTTTAAATCTATCTTCCATTGATATTTTTTTAGGTGGAGATTTATAGTGATTTCTTTCTTCTAAGAAATTCATTTGTTTATAAGATACACCATCATATAATTTAATATCAATTTTATCTATAAGATTAATTCCTACAAGTTTACTTTTTGAACTAATATCTTGAATTTCATTTATTCTATCAATATTAGTTGAAGATGGTAAACTTTTATCTTTTGTTGCTAGAGCATAAGAATTACTATCATGTAAAATAGCATTTTTCATTATAAAAGCTATTTTATCATCATTAGATAAATTTTCAGGAATTATGGAACTATTTATTATTTTATTTTTAGTATCAAGAAACATAACAACATCTATTTTATCCATGTTTTTATATTTATCATTAACATAGTCCTGAAGATCATTAGGTTCTCTTATTTTAGGCGAAGCTAAATAAGAAGCATTATTGTATCTTAGAGAAATATCTTTTAACATATTTACAGAATTTATATCTTTTTCTTTATTTAGGTGAAGCTCTGGGGATTGTATAAAATTTTTTACAGTTGTTTCTCTTAAAATATTTTTTAACTCTGTTTTTGGTATTTTTGTAATTTTATTTAATAAACTAGAAAACTTTTCAACATCTTTTTTATAAAGGGTTTTATGAAATTTATTTGAGGTTTTTTCAATAGTTGTATCAGCAACTATATGTCCCTTTTCTTTAAAAGAATAATAATCATTTTTACCTATAATAATGTGATCTAAAACAGTTATATTAAATAGTTTCCCTACATTTTCAAGTCTTTCTGTAATCCTCAAATCCTCATTACTTGGAGCTGGCTCTCCAGATGGGTGGTTATGGGATAACACTATCTTGTCAGCTTTATATATCAATGCTTGTTTAAACACATCTCTAGGGTGGACTATAGAAGCATTTACAGTACCAGTAGATATGGTTTCTATTCCTAACAGCTTATTTTCCTTATCTAAAAATGCTGTTAAAAAATATTCTTTGTCGAATTTTGAATAAAAATGACTATCTAAGTAATCTACCATATCTGTTGTCTTTTCAAATTTATACTCTTTATAATTAGATACTCTACTATAAAAACTATTTAATTTCAGCAAATTTTTAAGATTTTTTAATTGATTTTGTGTAATATCCATTGTTTCAGGGTGTTCAAATAAGTTAGATAAATCATTAGATGTTAAATATTCCTGAATTTTATTTTTTGGAATTTTTGTAAATTTACTAAGGCTTTCAATAAACTTTTCATTAGGCATAGTAAATATCACTCATTTCTATTATCAATTCTTTTAAATTTCTAATTTCTTCTATAGCTTTCTTATCTTTTATAAATCTTTCAGGATAATCTAACAATTCTACTACTTCACTTTCAGTTGTAATATTAAGATTTAATTTCTGTTCTAATAAATTTTCAATTATATCTAGTGTTTGTTTTACACTACTATCATCTAAAATATCCCTTTGATCTGGATTTGGTATATCATATTTCATAATAATTGCCCCCTCTATAATTGATGTTCTTTAGGTTTTGACATATCTGGCTTTACATCACTATTTCTTTTTTCTGCTTCTTTTACAGCTTGTGAAATCTTATCTTGAATAGATGTTTTGGTGTTTTTTTGTTCTAGATAATCAGACATTTCAAATTTATGGTTTAGCCAATCAATACAATCATCTAAGTTATCAAATTCTTCTACAAAAGCATTTCCACCTGTATTATCAATAGCAACATATAAATCATTATCTTTATAATAAAAGCTTCCTAAAGGTTCATATTCTGCATGAGAGGATAAAGGGGAAGAATTTAATATTTTTGAAGCTTTTTCTTTATCTATTATTTCAATATTGTCGAATTTTGTATATCTATAATTATCCTCAACAGAAATATCATATAATATATCTTCAAACTCACTATTGAGAAGGTGCATATCATCATTACTTATAAATTTCTCATAAGTCTTATTAAGATGATCCTCATTATTTATATTTTCTTCTATTGAGATTAAAGCTTTTACAAAATCTTTATAATTATTATCTATAAACTTACTTAAAGAAGCTTTAATTTCATCATAATTACTATTATTCATACCTTTTCACTCCTTTTATCGTTGATGTTCAAATTCTTTAGTATGTTCTTGTTCACCTATACTACTATTCCTTTTTTCTGCTTCTGCTCTAGCATTTTTAAATCTATCTTCCATAGATATTTTATTTCTATCAGGTTCTTTTTCTTTGTCTAAATCAATTTCTCCATCAAAGACTATATTATCTAACATTTCTCTTTTTCTTCTAGCTTCTCCATGATTTATATTTTGATTTAGGTCTTGTTGAACTTCAAAAGAAGGTAATTTAACAAATCCAATATCATCTATATAATAAGCTTCTGGTTTTATTTGATTGTCTATTACAATTACATCACTAACAGAAAGACTTCTACCTCTATAGTCGGTAGGTAGGGTTGTATTAAATTCAACAAAAATATCTTCCAAAGTTCTATTTTTAAATAAATTGCCTTCATAAACTTTAGTGTAATTACTTGATTTAGGTTCTAAATTTTGGTTTTCTAAATCTTTATAATTTAAAAATCTAATACCTCTAAAGTCTTTTCCTTCTGGTATTTGATATATTGAAAAAGAAGTTTTTTCTTCAATTTTATGTTCTAAAGTTATTTCTTTTTCTATATCTTTTGAAGTTTCAATTTCTATATTTTTTTCTTTTTGCAACTCTAATAATTTTTCATCTATTCTATCTATTAATTCATTTGCTTGTTTTTGGATTGTTTCTAGGGAGCTTTGAAGTTCCTCTAATTCTCTGCTACTACTCCAACTGGCAAGATACCCAAAGCTATAATCAGAAGTATCTATTCCATAATGATTAGATACCACAAAAGCTGTACTTTCAGCTTCAATTTCCCTTGTTCTACTATCCTTTTTTTTAGATTGTTCTATTTCTGGAACATGGAGATCTGCATGGGTAATTTCATGTATAAGTGTTTTTATATTTTGGACTTCACTCATACCATTATTTATAGCAATTTTTTTATTTAGGTAATCGCAATAGCCTTTAGCACCACCCTTTATATCCTCAAATTCTACTTTATACCTAGATACTGACCCTATAGCATTGAAAAGGTCATTGTAAGCTTCTACAGAGCCATCTAGTTCGTTAATAAGCTGTGGTAAAGGTTCGCCTTTTGTTTGTGATACATCAAAAACATTTACAGGGGAAAAAGCAGGTATTAAAACTTTTCTTTTTTCGGTTTTTATTTCTCCATTAACATCAAAAACAGGGTTTCCATTCTTATCCTTTACCTGTACTGTTTCTGTTCTGTGGTAAGGAGTATAACCTAATATTTCTATTCCTTTCTCCCCTCTTTGAACCTGTCTTTTAAATTTTGTTCTCCATGCTTGATAACCTGCTACATATGTAGCATCTGGTTTTTGGGAAGCTATTAATAAACCTGAATTATTCACAACAATTTAATAACATACCATCAGTAGCTTGTATTCACTATGGTTTACGACTTTAAGCTTTTCACTTAATAAGTGAAAATAAAACTATAGAAAAAAAGCTCCAACTTTGTTAAAATGTAGTTACCATACATCACTAAAACAAAGGAGGAACTCTTATGCCTATCGTAACTAATTTTCAATTAAAAAGCAATAATAAAATCAAAATTAATTTTAATGGTGGTGATTTATCTTCTGATTCTGGACTACTTCTTATTAAAGAATTTGCCGGAAAAATCGGCTTACATAATCTTGTTAAAAAAATATTTAAAACAACTGACTCATCAATTCGTAATCATAAAGATCATGAAAATCTATTACAAGTAATTTATCAAGTTCTAGCAAGATATTTCAATGATAATGATGCTGATGAATTAACTGATGAACCTGTTCTAAATACTATTCTAGATAAAGACGGTTTAGCTTCACAGCCGACATTATCAAGATTTTTCAACCGTATGGATGATAAAACTCTTGAGCAATTTAATGAAATTTTACAGACTCTGAGAAAATATATCTACAGTTTTAATAATCCTGAAATGGTACTTCTTGATTTAGATTCTACTCTACTTAAAACCTATGGTAAGCAAGAAGGTGAAAATTTCAACTTCCACTATCAATCAAGGGGATATCATCCCTTAATGTGTTTTGATGGTTTAACAGGTGATTTGCTTAAAGCTGAACTCCGAAATGGATCCGCTTATAGCAGTACAGGTGTTGTAGATTTTATGAAACCAGTATTAGATGAATATTTTAATGATTATCCAGAGACTGATCTTTATTTTAGAGGGGATAGTGGATTTGCCACTCCAGATTTATTCATACAATGTGAAAGAAATAGAGTTTCTTATGCTATTCGATTAAAAGCAAACCAAAATCTTTATAAATTATCTCAAAGTGCTACTGAATCACTGGATGAATTAACAGTAGATAATAAGTTAGATTACAAGGTGGTTTATGGTGAATTTTACTACCGAGCAGCTAGTTGGGATTATCCTAGACGAGTTGTAATAAAGGTAGAAAAACCATCAAATCAATTTACCTATCAATATACTTTTATTGTCACTAATATGAGTTTAACCCCTTTTGAAACTATTAAGTTTTATGCCAATAGAGGCACGATGGAAAACTTTATCAAGGAATGCAAACTTGGTTTTAATTTCAACTCAACTAGTAGTAGGGATATGATTGTAAATGAAAACCGTCTACAAATGCACATCCTAGCCTACAATTTATTTAACTGGTTTAGAAGGCTAGTTCTACCTGAGAGCATGAATAAAATGATGATAGATACTATTCGCTTAAAGTTAATAAAGATAGCTGCAAAAGTTATTCGTTCAGGAAGATACATTATATTTAAACTTTGTAGCAGTTGCCCATACAAAAAGGAGTTCTTTGAAACCTTTGAAAACATAAGAAAAATGCCTCAGTTAGAATGATTTAGAGTTGGACCTTGAAAGTTTCAGAATTAAAAATAGTGATTACAGGATAGCTATGTCCATTTTCAGATGAAAATCATCATATGTTGATCTTTGAAACTTTTGAAAAGTAGTTTATGTTATTTTAAGTTAAATTAAAGTTCTGTGAATAATTCAGGTTTATTAGTAGAAAGTCAAGAGGAATATTAAATGGAAAAAATTTTTATAAATGATATAGAAATAGAATTAACCAAAAAGGACATAAAAAACATTCATCTATCAGTTCATCCACCTAATGGAAAAGTTAAAATATCAGCTCCAAAAAAAATGTCTGATGATGCTATTAGGCTATTTGCTATATCCAAATTATCTTGGATTAAAAAGCAAAAATCAAAGTTCAAAAATCAAGAAAGGCAGACAGAAAGAGAATTTGTATCTGGAGAAAGTCATTACTTTTTAGGCCAACGGTATTTATTAAATGTAGTATATAGCAATAAAAGACGACAAGGGGTAGAAATTAGAAATAAAAAATATATAGATTTATATGTAAGGGAAAACTGTCCTACCTATTTAAGAAAAAGGGTAATGACAGAATGGTATAGAAAAAAGTTAAAGGAAATAATTCCTCCATTAATAGAAAAATGGGAGCCCATAATTGGAGTTCAGGTTAATGAATTTGGAGTAAAAATTATGAAGACTAGATGGGGCACTTGCAATCCTACTGCTAAAAGGATATGGATAAACTTAGAATTAGCAAAGAAAAATCCAATTTGTTTAGAATATATAATAGTCCATGAAATGGTACATTTACTAGAAAGGCACCATAATGATAGATTTAAAGCTTATATGGATAAATTCATGCCTAATTGGAAAAGTGTAAAAATGGAACTAAATGGGTTGATATTTGGAGAATGAAAGCAGAAGAATATTCAAATATTCTTCTGCTTTCATTCATTTATCAGATTATTTGAACAGCAATACCTATAGTTCCAGGTCCAGTGTGAACTCCTAGTGCCGGGCTTATTTGACCATCAGTATATATATTACAATATGGAAGTAGGGGCATTAGGGTTTCTTTTATTTGATTAGCTCTTTTTTCAGCACTACCATGAACAATTGCAATATTATATTTTTTGGAATTACCTGCAAAGTTTACTGCTAGATCCATTGCTTTTTTGAAAGCTCTTTTTCTACCTAAGGCTTTTGATACAGTATAATAAATTCCATCTTCATTACAAGAGATTATGGGTTTTAAGTTTAAGGCTGATCCTAAAGCTGAGGCAACTAATCCAATTCTACCTCCTTTTTTGAGGTATTCTAAAGTGTCTACATAAAAGAAGATTTTACACTTTGAAACATTTTCAGAAACAGTCTTAATAAGTGTGTCCCAATTCATTCCTTCTTTAATATATTCAGCAGCTTGTATAGCATTAAAGCCGCTACCTATGCCAATATTTTTAGTATCCAATACAAAGATATCTAATCCCTCATATTGGCTTCCTAATAATCTTATAGAATTATATGTTCCGCTCAACCCACTGGAAATAGTAACAGCTAGGACTTTTTCATATCCATCGGCTTTAATTCTATCAAACATAGCATTGATTTCTCCACCACCTGGTAATGAAGTGGTTGGTATTTCAATATCTAATCTTTCATATACTTCTTGAGCTGTAATATCCACACCATCGGAATACTCCTTATCTTTATAAATTATTTTTAAAGGGATAACATACATATTGTATTTTTTAACAAGTTGTGACGGTACATCAACACAAGAGTCTACCAAAATTGCAATTTTTTCACTATTCATTTTTAAATCCTCCAATATATTTTTTTTCTAGCCCAACGGTTTTTTCTGCGATGGTTTTGCTTGCAAAAGCCATAGTAGCTGTTTTAACTGCTAAATTTTCGAAGTTAATATCTGTATCCAAAGGAATACATTTAGATTCAGAATTAATTTGGCTTATAATGTACTTAAAAGCCTTTTCTTGTTCTTCGCAAAATAAATTATATGCGCCTTTTTTTCCATTAATTCTAGCTTGAAAAATTATACCATCTCGTACTTCCTCTATAGTCACAACTTGTTTTAAAATAGAAATGGCAATTAAATATGCTAAGTGAACTTTGTTATATCTCTTTTTTACTGGTTTAGGAATTAATTTTAATTTTACATAATTATTAACCATGGAAGGGGTAATGATTTTTTTATTAGGCTCATCTGAGAAAATACGTATGTTTTTTTCTATAAAACTGACAACTTGATCCATATACAATTCTATGTCTGGAAGCTCTTCCCAACGTGGAATATGGTATTTTGAAATATCTTCATTCCATTTTATTAATTCCTTTTGAATATCCATCATGAAATCATCTCGCTTTAATATTTTAACTATATATTAAACTAGTTATTATAATAAGTCAATATAGTTATTATAACTATATAAAGTAATTATAGTAGCTAGACATTGCTTTTAATAAACATAGAAACAAATACCGGAACTTATAGGGCTTGTTTGCACATATAGTATGATATAATATCAAGCATATAAAATGTTTTATAGAATTATAGAAAAACTTATTGTTTAAAATACAACAGGGAAACAAATGAAAGGATGTTAAGATGAGTAAAATATTGGTATTAGCAGAGAAACCTTCTGTAGGTAGGGATATAGCAAGGGTTTTAAAATGTAATAAAAAATCCAATGGTTATATGGAAGGGGATAGATATATTGTTACTTGGGCCTTAGGTCATTTGGTAACTATAGCTGATCCTGAAGGTTATGATAAAAAATATAAGGATTGGAGAATTGAGGATTTACCTATGTTACCTTCCTATTTAAAACTTGTAGTTATAAAACAAAGTAGCAAACAGTTTCACACAGTGAAAAAACAGATGAGTAGGAAAGATGTATCTGAAATTGTCATTGCCACAGATGCTGGCAGGGAGGGAGAACTTGTTGCCAGATGGATTATAGAAAAGGTCGGTGTGAATAAACCTATTAAGCGACTTTGGATATCTTCTGTTACAGACAAGGCTATAATAGATGGATTTAACAATTTAAAGTCTGGTAAATCCTATGAAAGTTTATATGAATCAGCAGTAGCTAGGGCAGAGGCAGATTGGGTAGTAGGCATTAATGCTACTCGTGCTTTGACTTGTAAGTATAATGCTCAACTTTCATGTGGTAGAGTCCAAACTCCAACTCTTGCCATGATTGCACAAAGGGAAGAAGAAATAAGAAACTTTAAGGCAAAGGAGTATTATGGAATTACTGCTATTGTTAATAATTTAAAATTAACATGGCAGGATAGCAAAACCAAAGATACAAGAACCTTTGATAAAAGCAAATCTGATGAGCTTTTAAAAAATATAAAAGGGAAAGATGGTAAAGTTATAGATGTAAATAAAGTAGATAAAAAAGCTTTTCCACCTAAATTATATGATTTAACAGAGCTGCAAAGGGATGCAAATAAGATTTTTAATTATTCTGCAAAGGAAACTTTGTCTATTATGCAAAGATTATATGAAAGACATAAGATATTAACCTATCCAAGAACTGATTCTAGGTATATTACCAATGATGTAGTTGCTACTTTAGAAGATAGAGTTAAAGCTTGTAACATAGGCCCTTATAGTAAAATAGCTTCTAAAATTTTAACAAAGGCTATAAAAGGAAACAAATCCTTTGTAGATAATAGCAAAGTAACAGATCATCATGCCATTATTCCAACGGAAGAGATGGTACCTTTAAGTGAACTAAATGATAAGGAAAGAAGAATATATGATTTAGTAGTGAAACGATTTTTAGCGGTTCTTTATCCTCCTTTTGAATATGAGCAGACAACTGTAAGAGCAAAAATAGGTGATGAAATTTTTGTTGCAAAAGGTAAGAGAGTTATAACACCAGGTTGGAAAGAAGTTTATTCAAATGATTACGAGGACGATGAAGATGATGATATCTCCGAACAAAGATTACCAGTAATAAATAAGGGAGATAAATTAAAGGTTTCTTCTGTTCAGCAGACTAAAGGGAAAACTAATCCACCGGCATATTTTAATGAAGGGACCCTATTATCAGCCATGGAAAACCCAAAAAAATACATGGCAGGTGAAAGTAAGGATTTAATTAAAATAATTGGAGAAACAGGTGGTATTGGAACTGTAGCTACAAGGGCAGATATTATTGAGAAACTATTTAACACCTTTTTGATTGAGAAAAGGGGTAAGGATATATTCATTACTTCTAAAGGCAAGCAACTTTTAGATTTAGTACCAGAGGATTTAAAATCTCCAGCTTTAACGGCTGAATGGGAACAAAAATTAAGTGCTATAGCTAATGGGAAACTCAATAGGAAGGCTTTCATAAATGAAATGAAAGAATACTCAAAGGCCATTGTAAAAGAAATAAAAAATAGCGATCAAGTATATAGACATGATAATTTAACAAGAAACAAATGTCCTGAATGTGGTAAGTATATGTTAGAGGTAAAGAGCAAAAGGGGAAAGTTGTATATTTGCCAAGATAGAGAATGTGGGCATAAGGAAAATATTTCAAAATTCACAAATGCTAGATGTCCTAAATGTAGAAAGAGATTAGAATTACGTGGACAAGGAGAAGGTCAAATATTTACTTGCAGTTGCGGGTATAGGGAAAAACTTTCTACATTTAATGAGAGGAGAAAAAAAGAGAAGAATAGACCTTCAAAAAAGGATGTATCCAGATATATGAAAGAACAGAAAAAGTTAAACAATGAGCCAATTAACACTGAATTAGCAGATGCTTTAGCAAAACTTAAACTGAAATAATATCTTAAATTAAAGTAATAAAATAGTCAAAGGATCTAATCTTGATCCTTTGACCCATTTAATATTTATTTATTCAATTTAACCAATTTATTAAATATCTCTTCATTTTCTCTTATTTTATTTTCATTACCTAATACACATAAATAGTCTTCTTTCATCGTATCCTCAAGAAGAGGAGAAAATGCCTTGATATCTTCAAGTTTTGTACTTAAAACTTCCTCTCTGGTTTTTTGGATATCATTCTGGCTAATATTTGATATATATCTAGTTGTGGCTATTTGTCCCTTCATATGTGGTGTCATAGCAGGGTCTAATCGGCTTATGGAGCCTATAATATAGGTTGTTAGTTCATCTACATCTATATCTAAGTTTTTGATATAATCTGCCATTCCATCATAAGCTTTTAAGGTTTCTTTGAGATTGGGATCGCGATAGGAAAAGGTGGTTATATTCCCCGCTCTATTAAAGGCTATACCTGCACCATAGGCTCCTCCCTGTGCTCTGATTCTATTGTGAAGATAATCTCCGTTTAAAATAGTAGCTAGAACTCGCATGCTGCCATTGTAGCTATAGCCTAGTTTTTTAAAATTATAGCCTTTAGATACATATTGAACATTGGCAGATGAAAGTATTCCTTCATTTAATTTTGTTTCAAAAAAGCTATACTCTTTAGGTTCTAATTTTTCTTTATTAAGTTTTTCCGTTATAATTTTTAAATTATCTTTAATAATGGAAAAATCTTCTTTATCCCCTGTAAAAGATATAATTAAATTATTGATATTAAATATACTATCGTAAACCCTATTAAGATTGGATAAAATCTCTCCACTATTATTATCAAATTTTTCAAGAATGTCTGAAATAAACCAGTAGAAATCCAATCCTTTTAATTTTTCTCTATACTTTCCCGAAGGTGAAAAATAAGATCCAACTCTTTGAGAAGCTATAGAATGGCCTATATCAAATATATTCATCTCTATTCTAGATTTTATTTGCTGCATTATCTCTTTAATTCGTTTTTCATCCTCTATCTTTGATTCTAAAATCAACTCAGATATAAGTTCCATTAGCTTAATTATATTGTTTCCTATGGCCTTACCTTTGACGATGAATTTAGGATAATATATATTATCACTGTGGCCTTCAGTATATACATCTGTATTAAAATCAATGCCTCCAGTATTTATATATATTTCATTTGAAAGTTCCGAGTAAGTTTTAGTCTTTGTATCTATCTTCCCTATAATTCCCGAGAGCAGAGTAATATAAGGAATTAGCTCTTCATCAATCATATCTATATTAAAATAAAGGTCTACATAGGCAATTTTGCTTGTAAATATATTATGGAAAAGTAAAGTAGTATTTCCATCTTTAAATATCTCCTGAGGAATGATTTCAGCCTTAGGTTCTACGTCAGATATAGAAAGTTTAGGAATAGTAGCTTTATCTTCTGACGTATCCTCTGATACTTGCATTTCTTTAAGTTTTTTATTTTCTGCAATCAATTCTTGAATTTCTTTTTCAGTTAGGGAGTTTTTATATTTAGCCAATTTTTCTTCTAAAATTCTGTTCTTTTCTTCCCCTAAACCTTTTTTAGGACTTATCATAACTAAGGAACTGTGGGTATTATGTATAATATACTGTTCAATGAATTTTTCAAAGTAATCTGTATCTATATTGGATTTTAATCTATCTAAAGTTTCTTCATATTGAAGATGGGTTGTAGGTCCACCATCATATAGCCAACTATCCAAGGATTGTATATTATAAATTATACCCTTAGTTGGGAATCTGGAGGCTTCACGTAAATTATATTCTACTATATTGACACAGGCTTCGATTAACTTTTTATCAATTCCTTTTTGAACCAGATTGTTTAGGGTTTCAAAGATGATCTTTTCAAACTGCTCTTTTTTGTCTATAGATGTATTTTTAGAGACAATACCAAAGCCTATTTGTGATCCACCAGTATTTATAGGGAATATATCCTCCCCAATTCCTGCATTAATTAATGCCTTTTTAAGTGGAGCTGCAGGGAATTCAATTAATAATTGTCCTAATATAGCCGACATTAAGTAGATTTCGGGATCTTTATTTTGGCCTAGTACAAAGTTTAGACTTAAATAATCTCTGTTTTCATCACTTTCATCCTTTCCAATTGGATAGTAAGCTTTTAGCTCACTTTTCTCTTTGAAAGGTTCTTGAAACTTAATAGATGAATCTACCTGGGCTTTATCAAAATTAGATAGATAGTTTTCATTTATAAAGGATAGTTGCTTTTCAACATCCCCATTGCCATAAAGGTATATATAGCTATTGGAAGGATGATAGAATTTCCTATGGAAGTCCAAAAACTCTTCATAGCTAAGCTCAGGAATAATATCAGGATTTCCACCAGAGGAATATTGATAACAAGTATCTGGATAAAGGGACTTACCTATATTTTCCTCCAAAATTCTCTCTGGGGATGAGTAAGCCCCCTGCATTTCATTATAGACAACACCTTTTATTCCAAGTTTATCTTCCTTATTAAACAATTCATAGTGCCAGCCTTCCTGCATGAATATTTCAGGGATTTGGTATATCTTTGGATAAAGAACTGCATCTAAATATACATCCATTAGATTGAAGAAATCCTTTTCGTTTCTACTGGCTAAAGGATATAAAGTTTTATCGCTAAAGGTCATTGCATTTATAAAGGTCTGTAGAGAGCCTTTGACCATATCCATAAAGGGTTCCTTAGTTGTATATTTTCTAGAACCTGATAAAACACAATGCTCAATTATGTGAGGGACTCCTGTGCTATCTGATGGCGGTGTTCTAAAGCCTATAGAGAAAACTTTATTATCATCATCATTTTCTAAATGTAACAACCTAGCACCAGATTTTTCATGGTAAAATACCCTTGCAGTGGATTGTATTTCATTTATTTCATATTCTTCCATTAATCTAAATCCATAGTAAATTTTATTTATTTCAAAACCCATATTTTTCCTCCTCTAATTAATTTTTGTTTAAAGATATTGGAATAAATAATTTATTATTATCGGTTTTTTGATCATTAAACATACTTAAAGCATAATCCCTTATAAAATTGGGAGCAGAGGCTTGCAATAGTTTAAATCCCTCTGTATCAAAGATATCATGCAGCATATCATTTCTAAAACCCCCAAAATAATTTAAATTTAGTACAGAGATGGTTTCAGATATGGCTGTCATTTCTTCATCGGAATATTTACTGATTTCAAGTAGAGAATCATAATATTTATCATAGCTTCGTCGTTGGAAGAAATTCCTGGAATATTCTTTAAAATTAATCAGGTTTTCATCTTTGATCTTGTTTTCTTTTGCCCAACCCTCCATATCAATTCTATTTGTACGGTAATCATAGCCTTTATCAGGTAAGAATTTCAAAACCCCATATTGATTTGGGTAGGCAATTAAGCAGGATGTGGCAATATCATAAATTGTTTTATCCTCTTCTTTATGGAATTTAATATCCTGTAAATGTATATGTCCAGTTAGCACTATTTCTATTTCACAATCTTTAAATACTTTTATGGCCTCTTTATGATTTTCAATGGTATAGTCCTGATTTACTAATTTACTGTGGTCTATTAGGCTATGATGCATTGCTGCTATAAGCTTTGCATTGTTTTCTTTGGCTAAATTGCTACACTCTTTTATCCATTCAAGGGTTTTTGCAGGAATTTCTCCTCCCATTTCTGGTGAATCCCTTACCTTATTACGTTTATATTTAGCAGAATCAAGCATTAATAACCATATATCTTCTGAAGGGGTTACAAGATAGCTTAGAGAGTTTTTGTCTCTAGATAGGGCATCTTTATAACCATAAGGGGCATATATATCTCTAAATTCATCGTTGGTTATGGAATCGATTTTAATCAATTCATCTCCAACATAGTTTCTAGCCCAAGGGTTTTCTATATCGTGGTTTCCGGGAATTACAAAAACACAAGTACCCAATCTTTTAATAGCCTTTAGTTTTTCTGCAAATTCTAAATGGCTTTCTCTTTCTCCGTTACCTGTTAAATCCCCAGAAACAATTAAAATATCTGGGTTTTTATTTTTTATATCCCTAGTAAATGCATCTATTATTTCTCCAGAATAATGCAACAGTTTACCATCACCTGTATTAAGGAAGTTTTCAAATGCTTTTCCGTCATCATAGGTTTCTTTGGAAAGATAATGAGGGTCTGAGGCAATGAAAAAGGTGATTTCTTCCCCCGATTTAATTTGGCATTTTATAGATCCACATATAAAGCTTTCTATACAACCAACTAAAGCTATTGTAAGTATCAGGGACATGAGAATAAAAAGCATTTTTTTTATTTTCATGAAAGTTCACCATCCTTATATTTTGGGATATTAATAAGTATCTTATTCCTATAATTGTATCATATTATTAATAGCTGGCACCATAATTGACAATTATTTCTATAGTCCTAGTTTATAATGCTATGTTTTGTATGTTCTTATACCCATTACCTAGAGTTTAGAACTAATCCTATTAAACTTTTTTCGAATTTTTCATCTGCTGAATTATCCCTTTTTCTAAATTTAGAATATATTTTTTGTTCCCGTCGCAATTTTTGATTTATATGGCGATGGTTTAAAAGGTCATCAATATTATAGGATGATATAATAAGCCCATTTTGATTAATACATATAGCACCTTTTGCAAGGGCCATTGCTGCAAGACCGTAATCCTGTGTAACTACGATATCGTTTTTTTCAGCATTGTTTACTATATAAAAGTCTGCACTATCCCTAGATATATCAACGGTGATAATTGTAGCATAAGAGTCTTGTATTTCATGGGCATAATTTTTAACTAGGATAATATTTAAATCATATTCCTTAGCCACTTTAATAGCCAAATGGGTAACAGGACATCCATCAGCATCCACAAGTATTTTCACAGAAACACCCCCTCATAATTGTTACCAAAACTCACTTACTATATCATAACATAGTCTCATTTTTTAAAAGATAAAAATAGATAATTTACAAACCTGTCTATGTAAATATGATAATTTATGATTTTATGATATTATTAATATTAAATAATTTATGATAAAAAGAGAAAAGGTAATTGGCAAAGGGGGTTGTGAAATGAATATATATCAGCCACTTAAAACCTACTTCGGATATACGGAATTTAAAAAAGGTCAAGAAAAATTAATCAAGGGAAGCCTTAATGGTAGGGATGTTTTAGGCATAATGCCTACCGGTGGAGGGAAATCCCTTTGTTATCAGCTACCGGCAATTTTACTGGAGGGGATGACTGTAGTCATTTCACCTTTAATATCCCTTATGAAGGATCAGGTGGATTCTTTAAATGAAATGGGAATACCGGGAACCTATATAAATAGTACTCTTAATGGAGAAGAGCTTTCTAAAAGATTACAGGCAATAAGAGAAAGAAAATATAAGATAATATATGTAGCACCAGAAAGGTTGAATACATATTTATTTAGGAGCCTAATAAAAGATATAAAAATCTCTATGATTGCCATCGATGAAGCCCATTGTATAAGCCAATGGGGACATGATTTTAGACCTAGCTATTTGGAGATACCTAAGTTTATTAAATCCCTGGAAAAAAGACCTGTTGTTTCTGCCTATACGGCTACAGCCACAAAAGAGGTAATAGAGGAGATAAAAGATTTAATAGGACTTAAAGATCCACTAGAATCCATAATAGGATTTGATAGGCCAAATTTATTCTATAAAGTTGTAAAGGTAAGTGATAAATTTTCTTATTTAATGAACTATCTGAAAAATAATTTCCAAGGAGAATCTGGTATCCTGTATTGTGCTACAAGAAAAACCGTAGAAGCTTTAGCCAAAAAGCTCAATCAAAATGGCATACCTACTGTAGATTATCATGGAGGAATGACGGCTGAAATACGACAAAAAAATCAAAATGATTTTATAAATAATAAAGTTAAACTAATCGTGGCTACCAATGCCTTTGGTATGGGAATAGATAAACCAGATATAAGATTTGTAATCCATTATAATATGCCAAAAAATATGGAGGCTTATTATCAGGAAGCAGGTAGAGCTGGGAGGGATGGAGAGCCTAGTGATTGTATATTGCTTTATTCTCCTTCCGACATTGTAAAGCAAAAGCTGATAATACAAAGTAATCCTCTATCTTTGGAACGAGAAACTAATCTTTATAAAAACCTTCAATATCTTATTGATTATTGTCATACAAATGATTGTTTAAGAAATGAGATATTATCTTATTTTGGTGAAGAGATAGAAAAGGATAATTGTAATAACTGTGGTAATTGCCTAGACAAATCCGAGATGGTAGACATAACCATAGAGGCACAGAAAATATTATCCTGTATATATAGAGTAAGGCAAAGATATGGTATGAACATGGTGATACAGGTCTTAAGAGGCTCCAAAAACAAAAAGGTTTTAGAAGCAGGACTAGATAAGGTTTCTACTTATGGGATTATGAAAGAATATAGGGAGTCGGTTTTAAAGGAAATTGTGATGACTCTAGTATCTATGGATTATATTGAGATTACTGCAGATAAATTTCCTATTTTAAAACTAACCCCAGCATCTGAATTAGTGCTAAAAGGTGAAGTGAAGGTATATCATAAGAAAGACTTATTAGAGGCAAAGGCATTATCAAAAAAAGAGACTAGAAAGTCTACAGTAGATAGTTTTGATAGGGAACTGTTTGATGGGCTTAGAGAATTAAGGTATAGCTTATCCCAGGAAAGAGGTTTAGCGCCTTATATGATTTTCCACGATGCAAGTTTAAAAGAAATGGCAGCATATTTTCCCAGGAATAAGGAATCCTTTTTAAAGATAAAGGGAGTAGGCTTAAAAAAATATGAAAGCTATGGTGAAGAATTTATTAAAATAATTAAAGATTATTCTGTAGAAAATGAAATGGAGCCAGAAAAATTCAAAAGACAAAATAGAGTAGAAAAAGCCTCTAGGGAGGATAGCAGGTACCAATTGACCTATGACTGTTATCTAGAAGGATTGTCTTTAATGGAGATAGCAGACAAAAGGGGTTTTACTATAAATACCATAATAAAGCATTTAGAAAGATGCGAAGAAAATGGACAAAGGGTGGATTGGTTAAGGTTTATAGATGATCCTACAAAAGAGGAAAAAATATTAGCTGCTATAGATGAAGTAGGCTTAGAAAGGCTCAAACCCATTAAGGAAATATTGCCTGAAGAAATAAGCTATGAGGATATACGGGTGGTTATAATAAAAAACGGATTAAAATAATATTTGGTGAAGAACTTAAGTTCTTCACCAAATATATTATTAAATAACTTCATCTTTAGGAAAATGGACTTCTTTTCTTAGTGCCTCTACAACCTTTTCCAATTCTAAAGCCCTAGAAGCTTTAACCAAAATTAAAGCATTGGGTTTAATAACCTTTTTTACTTTTTTAGTTAATTGGGCTTTATTAGAGCAGGATATAGTTTTGTCTTTTTTGAAATTTATTCTTGCAGCTTTGGCAATATGCTGGGAGAGAGGTCCTATGGTAAATATATAGTCAACTTGATTAGGGTCTATTTTCAATCCTATTTCTTCATGCATCTTTATTTCATCTTCACCTAATCCCTGCATATCCCCAAGCACGACGATTTTTTGTTTATATCCATCTAGACCATAAAGAGTATCCAATGCTGCTAAAACACTAGAAGGATTGGATTTATATGAGTCGTTTAATATTGTAAAACCTTCAGCATATACCAATTCATTTCTCATTCCGGTTTTATCAATATGGTACAAGCCTTCCTGGATGGATTCAAAGGATATGCCAAAATAATTAGCTACTATTATAGCTGCTGTAGCATTATACATATGATGTTTACCTAGCATTGGTACAAAAAAGTCATGGCAAGTAGGTATCTTTAAGCTAAAGGATAGGCTGTTTTGGTCTACTATACCTAGTTGGCATTGATACTCATTAAGCTCCTCTACTCCATAGGTTAAAACTTTTTGTTTAATATCTATATTTTCCACTTCTTTTTTTAGTAAAGGGTCATCTCCACAATATATAAATAATCCTTCTGGATTTAGCCCTTCTAAAATTTCAAGTTTTGCCTTTGCTATATTTTCTCTAGTCTTTAAGTCCTGCAAATGGGCTTCACCAATATTTGTAATTATGGCTATATCAGGTTTAGCAATAGATGTTAGAAGGGATATTTCTCCAAAGTTAGAGGTACCCATTTCAATAACGGCCATTTCTGTATCTTCATCTAAGTTCAAAATAGTAAGGGGAGTACCTATATGATTATTTAGGTTTCCCACAGTTTTTTTAGTTTTGTATTTGGTACTTAGAATGCTAGCTAAAATATCCTTGGTAGAGGTTTTACCATTGCTTCCAGTGATACCTACTACTTTAAGATTTAATTGATTACGATACTCTTTAGCCAGATTTTGAAGGGCTACTAAGGTATCTTTTACCAGGATAAATGGGAAATCCACATTCTTCGGTATAGGTTCATTTTTATTCCATAGAGTAGCAGAAGCTCCTTTTTCTATTACTTGCATTATAAATTCATGCCCATTAAAATTTTCTCCTAATATTGGAATGAACAATTGACCTTTTTCAATCTTTCTAGAATCGGTGGAGACTCCTTCTATATAAATATCCTTGCACTTTTTTCTAAGTCCAAGGCCTTGAACCATTTCTTCTATATCTTTTAAAGAGCGCTTTATCACTCAATACACCTCGTTTTTAATATAGATTTTTTTTCTTCATATCTTTCAAAGGCCAATGCTATTAACTTCTCAACTAACCCAGCATAGGTAGTACCGTCTGTTGCTTTCCATAAAACTGGAGTAAAGCTTACTGGGGTAAATCCAGGCATTGTGTTGAGTTCATTTACTAAGATTTCATTATCATCTGTAACAAATATATCAACTCTTGCAAGGCCATAGCAATTTAGAGCTTTAAACACTTGAACAGCAGTTTCTCTAACCTTTTTACTTACTTCTGGTTCTAATCTAGCAGGTACTACAGGTATCAGCTTGCCATCTATATATTTAGCATTATAGTCAAAAAAAGGTTTTTCTAAAATAAATTCTCCTGGTATGGAGGCTTTAGGATGATTATTTCCTATAACTGATATTTGCATTTCTCTACCTATTACTTCTTCCTCTACAACTATTTTAGTATCATATAGAAAAGCTTGTTCAAATGCTGTTTTCAGCTCTTGGCGATTTTTTGCTATACTTATGCCAACACTTGAACCAGAATTAGCAGGCTTTATATAAAGTGGATAATTAAGTTCTATTTCAACATCTTTGTAAACATTTTCTTCATCTTCCTTCCAAGCATGCAACTTGACAGAGGTATATTTAGTTTGAGGAATATTGTATCTGGTAAACAAGTCTTTCATTACCACCTTGTCCATTCCTGCTGCAGATGATAAGACTTCATTACCTACATAAGGAACATTTATCAATTCTAAAAGTCCTTGAATAGTTCCATCTTCTCCATTTGTTCCATGCAATGCTGGGAAAATTATATTTCTTTCTTCTTCTTTAAAATCTTTGGCTAGAAATTCTCCTATGGAATTAGCCACAGTAGCTGAAGAAAGTACTTCCAATTCCTTAACATCTTCTATTTCTTTTTTTAATAGTCCTAAATTACACCATACTCCTTCTTTTGTAATAAATACTGGATAAACATTATATTTATCTTTATCTAAAGCATTTAATATGGCAGAAGCACTTTTTAACGAAATTTCATGCTCTACAGATTTTCCTCCACAAAGTACATAAACATTTGTTTTCATTTTGTATCCTCCTGTTAAAAGTTAAATATCCAAGTAAAAGAATTTTTCATATTATATTATACTCTATTTTATATAAGTAGGTAAATTTGATATGATATTTTGTAGATTTTTATAATTTTATATCTGGAAATTAGTTTAAATTGATAAATTCTTTAAGCCAAGTATATATTATAATGAAGAAAATGTATATTACATTTATTGGTCATTGCTTTTTATTTCCATAACAAAAGGGAGTTGGTTTTGTTATTAACTCCCCTTGGAACGGATAAAGCATATTTATTTCATAATTTTTTTAAGTAGATTATGATAATTTTCATAAGAAATTAGTTTTATTTCTTTATCACTATAACCTCGTTCTTTCATCCTATTAATTAAATCTGATATATCAGCTTCTGATGATAATCCTTCTACAGAAACAGAATCTGTTTTTGTATCTGTGAGACCTACAGAAGAGGCAGATAAAAAGTCACAAAAATCGAAGCCAAAGGCTATATGTTCTATACCTATTAAATTCTTCATATAATCCATATGATCTATTAAATTATCCATTTTTCGATTATTCTCATCATCATTTACAAAAGGACCTATTGCATTTATACCGACCAAGCCTCCACTTTTAGCAATTTCTAGCAGTTGTTTGTCATCGAGATTTCTTTTAACATTTGCAAGTTTCCTAGCATTTGAATGGGAAGCGACAAAAGGCCTAGAGGCTATCTTTGCCAAGTCCCAAAAAGACTTTTCGTTTAAATGTGAAACATCCAAAAGAATACCTAGTTCTTCTATTTTTTCGATTGTCTTTTGTCCAATTTTTGATAGCCCACTTTTATCATCACTTATGCCAGAAGCGAGGGCATTTTTTTCATTCCATGTTAAAGAGGCATGTCTTAGATTTATATCCTTATAGTATTTTTCTATTAGATCTATATTATCTCCTATATGGGCTAGACCTTCCATACCTACTAGAACATTTATCTTATTTTCTTTAAACCCTTTATCAAAATCTTCATACTTTTTCACAATATTTAGTATATCCGATGCTTCCTCAAATTCCTCCAACATGGATTCAATTATTTGCTCTGCTCTTTCTTTTTTATTATCAAAGAGTTCAAAATCATCCCAGATTACCAATATAACTGATTTAACTTTAGATTTTAAAAAATTTTCATAATGGTGATTTCTAAAAACGTTTTTTTCCCCTTTTAACCTTCGTAAATTGATATCAGATAATATGTCTGAGTGTCCGTTAAATACCATATATACTTCCTCCTAAATTTTTATCTACTAATGCAAAATAAATTAAGGTGAAATATTACTGACTATTATATCAAAATAATTTCTAATTCTATATACAAATACTGTCACCAAAATTGACATGAATAGGTTATAAAAACTTTTAGTTTTTAGGATATGTTGTCAACATAAAGATTTTAAAAAGTCAATACATTGAATTAGCTATAAAAGAATTTATATAACAAAGTTGCTATAGAATACTTTGCTATATCCGGGTAGACAAATGGATCTACACCTAAAATTTCTACAATTTTATTTTTTCTCTGTATTACTGTATTTCTGTGTAAGAACAGTTTTTCTGATGTTATCTTTATATTAGTATCATTATCAATAAGGGTTATTAGAGTATGCAGTAGTTCTGAATCGTTTAATCTATCATATTCAATAAGCTGGGCAAACATCTTTTTTATGATTTTATTAATCCAGTCTGTGTCTATATCCTTAAAAAGAGCATGATATATCTCAATTTCGTCATAAAAGGTGGATTTAGGTTCTAGGTATAGTTTGTTGGATATTTTTATTGCCATCTGTGCTTCCTCATAACTTTTATAGAGATACTTAAAATCCTCATAATAATTTCCTATTCCAGCAGAAACCTGAACCCTATTTTGGGATTCTATTTGTTCAATGAGGTAATTGCAAATTTTATATGCCTTGGACTTCGTGATTTCTTCATTTATATCTTCATACAATAATAAAATAATCTTATCACTGTAATCAACCATAATATATTCATTGGCTTTCATAGAAATACTATTTTTTACGGTTTGAAAAATATCTTCTTTAAATTGAATTAAATAAGATTCTGGTTTATCCTTTGATATCAAATTAAAATTATATATATCTATGACAGCGGCTATTCTTAATAGAGTAATATCATAACCCAATCCTAAACCCCTTTTTATGATTATATCTTCTTCTGGAGGTTCTTTAAGGAGCAGATCGATGATAAAATCCTTTTTTAAAGACATTTTATAATCTTTTCTATTTATATTATTTAAAGCTACTACTGAAATGGAGTTTTTAGTTTGATTAATTGCTATCCAATCCAAATCATTTAGTTCGTTGTTAATACATATTACAAGGACACCATAATATTTAACATTGCTTATGATGGGAGTCAGTAGCCACTTAGATTGGTGATTTTTCTGGTAAATATAGATATCTTTTCTATTTAAAAGATTTTCCAAATTATTATTTATTTCTTTTATTATAAATTCTTTGAACAAAGTATTTTTCTTATTTGTACCCATCTGGAAAACACAATCCAAATTATAATTAAAATAATACATAGGCCTTTTAATGAGGTCATAAAGGGTATGTAGAATAGAGGTTGGATCTTGTTTGTCCATTATTGTCTCCGCCATAATATCATATATTTTTAATGTTTGCTTTAATTGATTATTGTGATTATATAAAAGAGTATCCAGAATTGGAGTAATAATATCGATATATGCTAAATCCGTAGGAGCTAAAATAAGAGGCAATTCAATTTTTTTGCAGGTGTCTATAAGTTTAGAAGATACCTCATTAAGAACTAAACCTACATGAGATAAAATAAGACCACTTGCGCCTATATTTTTTAACATTTCAACAACTTTTATTTGTTTTTCCACATCTTTTGAAATAGAATAAAAGGCAGATATTAATAGCTCAGATTCCTTTATATAAGGTGTAGCTTCCGGTATTTCTAGAACGCTGACACTTCGAACCTCATTATCTATATTTTTTTCCCCTGCCAGAATTTTTGCTTCTTTCATAATATCTAGTTTCATTATTTCACTTAATTTGAGCATTAGATCACCCCTAGAATATAAAAATAATAAGATACTTTTATTTAACTATAGAAAAACAAACCATATTGATTTTTTATTTATTATGATAGATATTATACTATTCTATTCTACCACAACTATATAAGGTAGTCTAAATGTACTTAATATACATAGGAGCATAAAAATTATGTGCACATGTATATATTGAATTTTAGTATTATTAAATTACATAGAAAATAATTTAATCCATTAAAAATTTTAAAGTAATTTATAGAATAAATAGGTTGCTTAACTGAAAAGGGAGGTTAAATTTATGGCAACAAAGAAATTAACAAACAGAACAGAAGTTGAAGATTTTGTAAGAGGATGTACATTTTATGGAACTGGTGGTGGTGGACTACCAAGTAATGGTGTTGAATCTTTGATGAGTGAACTAGAGAAGGGAAATGAAGTAGGTTGGGTTGACGTAAGTGAAATAGACGATGATACTTTAACCGTTTGTCCTTTCCTAATGGGCTCAATTGCTCCCCACACTGAAGAAGTAAAAAAAGAAATGGAAGGCTTTGGATTAACGGACCCAGTAAATAAAGAAAAAGAAAGATTAGGAAAAGCAGTAGCTGAATTATCCAAATATACAGGGTTAAAAATAGGTGCAGTTGTTCCAATTGAATTGGGGGGAGCTAATACTCCTGGACCTTTGGCTGCAGGTATATTAAATGGTATACCATGTGTAGATGGAGATTATACTGGTAGAGCTATACCAGAAATCTTACAAACCACTCCTTATATCAATGGCAAGGTTTTATGGCCAGTAGCTTCTGTTGACGAATTTGGCAACGTTTGTATAATAGATAAAGCTATTAATTATAGAATGGTTGAAAGAATTGGAAAGCTAATTGCTTCAGGTGCCTATGGATTAGCTGGACAAGCTGGATTCTTGATGAGTGGTAAAGAAATGAAAGAATCTATCTTACCTGGGACTTTAACAGAATGTTATGAAGTAGGGAAAATGATTCGTGAAGCAAGGGAAAACGGTATTAACCCTGTTGATACAATAATTAAAGAATTAGATGGATATCTTTTAGCTAAAGGTACTGTTACTAAAAAAGAAACAGAAGATAAATTAGGTTACTATTGGGGTACTCATACAATTAGCGGAGAAGGTAACACTTACAAAATTTGGTTTAAAAACGAAAACCATGTAATGTGGAAAAATGACGAACCTATTATAACAAGCCCTGATATAATCACTGTTGTAGACGCTAAAACTGGCGAACCTTTTGCTAATCCAGTTTTAAAAGTTGGGGACGAAGTTTGTGTTATTGGGTTAAAGGCTAGGGAGATTTTCAAATCAGAAAGAGGAATTGGTGTATTAGGGCCAAGATACTTTGGATTCGATATAGACTATGTTCCTATAGAAGAACGTTTTTAGTTTAAATTAAAAATAATAATATCGAATATAATAGCAAACAAAGCATTGTAAATTAATAATCTGGAAAAAATATTAGCATATTATTGAAAGATAAAGTTTACTGTTTCTCATTATAGTTAAGACAAAATAAATTTAAGATATATTTTCTGCTAGATTTATTGCTTTAGTAATGGTAAAATGAAAAATTAGCTTAATTGGGTTACAGTAAACTTTATTTATCTACTATGAGAATAATTAAGTAAAATTATTTTGAATTTATAATTTAAGTTTTTAAATTATTTAAAAAGATATAAGAATTGGATTTACAAATATTATAATATGGGGTGAAATGAAATGGACAATATAGAAAATCCTAATGTAAAAGAAGATCAGTTCTATGATTATCCAGACAAGCCAGTTCCTAAAGATAAGAGACGTTCACAGTTAAATATTGCAGTGGTTACTACAGGAATGGCGGTAGCTATGTCTACCCTTTATACAGGCGCTTCCTTAGCTCAAATGCTAACCTATAAGGACGCGGTTTTATCAATAATTATTGGTTGTGTTATTCTTGGCATCGTTGCAACTCTTACTGGAGGAATAGGTGCAGATAAAGGGGTATCATTTTCAATGCTAGCTAGATATCCTTTTGGTAGACAAGGATCAAATATTGTAGGTCTAGTATTTGCAGTTTCAATGCTGGGTTGGTTTTCATATCAATGTGGGTATTTTGGAGAAACAATCCATCTATTGCAGCCTAATGCAGCTTGGGCAAGTCCTAAAGTAGCTACTTTTTGGGGCGGTATATTGATGATGTCAACAGCTATTGTTGGTTTTAAAGGTATGACTCTTTTAAGTATACTTGCATCTCCTTTACTATTGATTATGTGTGTGTATTCAGGTATAGAAGCCATAAACCAATTTGGGTATAGTGCTGTTGTTCAAGCAGCTCCTGCAAACCCAGCTTCTTTAGGCGTAGGTATAACTATAGTTATAGGTGGATGGATTACCGGTGCTATTTTGCAGCCTGATATATCCAGATATGCTAAGTCTAAAAAGAGCAATGGAGTTGGTGTTGCTATTGCTATGATAGTTTTTGCTTTGGCAAACTGGGGCGGGTTGGTAATAGCAAAGGCTACTTTAGCATCAACAATTATGGATGGTTTAATTGTTTTAGGTCTTGGGACCATAGCATTACTAATAGTAATACTTGGTCAATGGACAAGTAATGATAACAATTTATATTCTGCTGCTTTAGGAATTATAAATGTAAAACCTGGAAGCAATAAACATAAGATTACAGCTATCTGCGGAGTTATTTTCACCTTAATTGCTATTGCAGGAATACAAGGATATTTTGTTAATTTCCTTCAAGTGTTAGGCACATTCTTACCTCCTTTTGGTGGTGTACTAATAGCAGATTATTATATATTAAAACAAGGGGATAAATATAGATTTGATGAAGATGCGAAATACGAAAAAGTAAAACCTCTTGCATTTGTTTCAGTAATTATTGGTGGATTATTTGCATACTTGCTTGGATTTGGTTCTACTGCTATAAATTCAATTATAATTACTATGGTGGTATATGTGATCTTATCTAGAGTAGAGAAAAAACGCAATATTTCTAGTAATTAAAATATGATTTTATCCAAACTAAATAGATATAATTAAATGTTCTTATAGGTACTATAATCAATAGACCGTCTTATAGTATGATTTAAAATAATCATTCGAAGAGATGGTCTTTTTTAATGGCATATTTACATAAAAGAAACTTTTATTATTTTGCCAAGAACACTCGTGACTTTAGTCATGAGATGAATTGGCAAAGTGTAGAACAATTTAAATAAATGCTAAAAAACACTTGTTCTTCTAACTAATATAAATTATAATAAAATTAAGGAGATATTAGAAGAAAGGTGGTGAAATCAATGGGAAAACAGTCAAAATCTAAAAAAACTAAAAAACCGCTCTATGGAACACAAAAACAGCAGCTAAACAAATTAACTAAAAAAGAATATAAGGCATTAAGAGAAATGTGCTTTTTAGCTAAAAATATGTACAATGTAGGTCTTTACAATGTAAGACAATATTTTTTTAATGAAGGAAAATATCTTAATTATGAATCAAATTATCCATTATGTAAAGAAAATGAAAACTATAAAATGCTAAACAGTAATATATCTCAGCAAATATTAATGGGAGTAGATGGTGCTATAAAATCCTTTTTTGAGTTAATTAAACTTGCAAGGACTGGTGAATATAATTACAAAGATATAAAAATACCAAAATATTTAAAAAAGGATGGATTTTTTAGCATTATCATAGGTCAAATAAGAATAAAACCCGATGGAACTCTAGATATACCCATGTCTCCAAAATTTAAAAGAGAATATGGAAAAGTTAGCATAAAAGTTCCAAGGAACTTAAAGGATAAAAAAATCAAAGAAATAAGGATAATTCCTAAATATAATGCTAGGTACTTTGAAATTCAGTATGCTTATGAAATACCTGAATCAAAGTTAAAATTAAATAAAAACAATGCACTAGCAATAGATTTAGGAATAGATAATCTATGCACTTGTACTACTAATTACGGGCATAGTATCATAATAGATGGGAAACGATTAAAATCCATTAATCAATGGGCAAATAAACAAAATAGTAAATTACAAAGTATAAAAGATAAAAGGGGAATTAAAGGAATAACCAAAAAGCAATGTAATCTTTGGATAAAAAGAAATAATCAAGTTAATGACTACATAAATAAAACTTGCTCCTATATAATAAAATACTGCATAGACAATGACATAGGAAATATAATCATAGGATACAATGATACAATACAAAAGGAATCTAATATGGGAAAGAAAAATAACCAAAACTTTGTAAATATACCTCTAGGGGATATAGTTTCAAAATTAGAATACTTAAGTAAAAGAAATAATATAAACTTTGTAAAACAAGAAGAAAGCTATACCAGCAAATCTGATTTTCTAGCCAATGATCCATTACCAATAATAAACTTAGACAATCCTCAAAAACATACATTTAGTGGGAAAAGAATATCAAGAGGACAATATAAATCCAGTACAGGAATAATAATAAACGCAGATGTAAATGGAGGATTAAATATATTAAGGAAAGCTAATATAGTAGATATATCACATATACAAAGAAACCCAAATATATTAAAGCAACCAATAAGAATTAAAGTAGCATAAAAAGTAAACTGATAGACTATTAAGTCTTACAGCTTAGAGGCGACTTGGGCACGCCCTGTTGTCTACAACTGAATCCTGCGACTTTAGTCGTGGGAGGTTCAATGTTGGACTTTTTCATAATATAATGTAAAATTGAATATACAGGAGGGATTTATATGAAGAATAGTACGGAAGTAGCAAAGGCAGCTATTAAATTAGCAGTGTCAACTAGAGAAGAGGAAAAGATTCTAATAGAGGAACTTGATAAAAAACATATAAAATCTGCAGCTGTAAATATTGGAGGGGATTTGATTAACTCCATACCTAAGATTATAGAAAGAGCTTTGGTTGCATCAAAAAAAACAGGAGTTATTAGGGATATCCATGTACACGAAGGGGCAGTAGCAGGGGCTGCAAAGGATGCTATAAGCCAAGTAGATTCCAAGGCATTAGGCCTTAATTTTGGCGGGAAATTAGGTATAGCCAGATCAGGGGAACATGTGGTGGTATGTTTGTTTATAAGTATTGGACTTCTCCATCTTAACGATTTAGCCATAGCAGTAGGGCATAGGTCTATCCCTGTTATAGATTAAAATTGTTCTGAATATTATTGACATTTAATTGAATTAATATTATAATAAGTTCATATATTTTATAGTAGATAGCCAAGGGCTAAGGGTAGTCAATTAGGTAGGTCAGTAGGATTTAGTGTAAAATTAAAAATTAATATTAGGAGGATGGTAGTATGGTAGTGAAAAAACACCTTACCAGTCTAAGTAGATGCTTAGGCTTAATTTTATTATCTGCAATTATCTTATCTTTAGGAGGATGCTCATCTAGCCATGTAGCAGGAGATCCTCAAGAAAATTCCCAAGAAAAAATTTTCATAGGCATTAGTCAAATTATTGAAAACCCCGTTTTAGACCTTGCAAGAGAAGGGTTTGTTGATGCTTTAAAAGAAAAGGGCTATGAAGATGGCAAAAATATTGATATAGATATTCAATATGCCCAAGGAGATATAGCATTGACCACAACAATAGCACAAAATTTTGTTTCCCAGAAAAAAGACTTAATCCTTGCAATCTCTACTCCATCAGCTCAATCAGCTCTACAATCTACTAAAGAGATACCTATTTTATTTACAGCAGTAACAGATCCGGTGTCAGCAGGGTTATTGGATAATATCAACTCCCCCGAAGGAAATATTACAGGTACTACAGATATGGTCCCTGTAGAGAAGCAACTTGAATTGGGGAAGACTATTTTCCAGGGTGCAAAAAAGGTAGGAGTACCATATAATACTAGCGAGATAAATTCCCAGGTTCAGGTAGAATTAGCCAAGGAAGCTGCTAAGGCTGCGGGGCTTGAAATAGTAGAGATCCCTGTTACCAATTCTTCAGAGATAGAACCAGCCCTTAGTGGGAAAATAGGGGATGTGGATTTTTTATTTCTTCCATCAGATAATCTAATAGCTTCTAGTATGTCTATAATTACCAAAATAGCTTTAGATAACAAAATAGGTACTATTGGAGTAGATGAACCTATGGTAAAAAATGGAGCCCTAGCTTGCGAAGGACTGGATTATCATAAATTAGGATACCAAACAGGTCTTATGGCTATAGATATAATAGAAGGAAAAGAGATAAAGGATATATCTGTTTCTAGCACAAAGGAAACGGAACTTACTATAAATCAAGATATAGCTGACAAATTGGGACTTACTTTGCCAGAGAATATAATTAAGGAAGCGGTAATAGTTAAGGGGGGAAACTAATATGAATAGTTTCATAATAGGGATTCTCCAACAGAGTTTGATATTTTCTATAGGGGTTATGGGGATATACATAACCTATAAAATACTAAAATTTGCAGACCTTTCTGCTGATGGTAGTTTTACTTTAGGTGCTAGTGTATCGGCTATATTGATAATAAAAGGGGTAAATCCTTTTATATCTCTAGGGGTTTCAATGTTAGCTGGAGCTTTAGCAGGCATAGTAACTGGCATATTAAATGTTAAGCTTAAGATACAGGATATACTTTCAAGTATTTTGGTTATGGTAGGACTTTATTCTATAAACCTTAGAGTAATGGGGAAAGCTAATCTTCCTTTATTTAATCATGAAAGTATATTTACGGAGAAAAATACTTTATTGATAGTTTTTATAATTACCTCCCTTTGTGGCATATTCTTTACACTATTTTTTAAAACTAAGCTAGGATATTTATTAAAAGGGATAGGGGATAATGAAAATATGATAACATCTCTGGGGATTAATACAGGGAGTATAAAGATATTTGCTCTTTCTTTATCTAATGCTTTTATAGCTTTATCTGGGGGAGTATTAGCCCAATATCAAGGTTTTAGTGATATAAATATGGGTACTGGAACTATGATTATGGGCCTTGCTTCCATTGTTATTGGATATAGTATTTTTAGGAGAATAAACATTTCAAATTCCAGCATTTTTTGCATAATAGGCACCCTGTTATATAGAACCAGTATAGCTTTGAGTTTAAAGGTAGGCTTCAATCCTAGTGATTTAAAGCTTATTAGTTCCATTATTGTAGTAATTGTTTTATCTGCTGGAAATAGCAAGGAATTATTGATAGATAGGAAAAAGCATAGTTTAAGAAGGGAAAAACTTAGTTCCTCTTCAAACTTAAGGGAAGTAGGTAGTAAAAATGCTTAGATTAAAGAATATATTTAAAACTTTCAACAAAGGTAGCATCAATGAGCAAAAAGTTTTTGAAAACTTCTCTATGGATATAGGAGATGATGATTTTATATGTGTATTAGGGAGTAATGGCGCGGGAAAGTCTACCCTTTTGAATATTATTTCTGGAAAGATTCCCTTAGATGAAGGGAATCTAATTCTAAATGGCATAGATGTAACAGAAGATACTGAGCATGAAAAATGTAGGAAGATATCTAGAATATTTCAAGACCCATCCTTAGGCACTAATCCATCTATGACCATATATGAAAATCTATCTATGGCCAAAAATAAGGGAAACAAATTTGGTCTATCTTTTCTCGTAGATAAAAAGGATGAAGAATATTTCAAGGGGTTATTAGAAGTTCTACGTTTAGGGCTAGAAGACAAACTACACACTCCTGTATCTCAACTGTCAGGGGGACAAAGACAGTCTTTAGCTTTGATCATGGCTGTTCTTGGAGAACCAGAACTATTGCTTCTTGATGAACATACAGCAGCCTTAGACCCTAAAACCAGTGAAATAGTAATGGAGATTACGGATAAAATAGTAAAAGAAAAGGGATTGACAACTATTATGGTAACCCACAATATAGATCATGCCCTTAGGTATGGAAATAGACTGATAATGCTTCACAGAGGGAACAAAATAATAGATATTTCTGGAGGGACAAAAAATTCACTAACTAAAGGGGAATTACTATGCCTATTTAAAGATATAAGCGACAAAACTTTATTTAGTTAAAGGCTAAAAAATAGGCTAGGGCTTCTAAATATATTTAGAAGCCCTAGCCTATTTTATATAAAAGCAAGGCTTTTCTTAGAAACTTAATTGGATATTAGAGGATTTAATCTATATTTTCCTTGCTAAAAGACCATATTATATATATACTGAATTAGTTAGATAAATAAGGAAGGATGTAATGATTTAATGAAAAAATTGAGATTTAATGAAATAAATCTATCAGAGGAAATTCAAAAGGCGGTTAAAGATATGGGGTTTGAGGAGATGTCTCCCATACAATCCCAAGCAATACCAACTATGCTGGAAGGGTTAGATATAATCGGCCAGGCACAAACGGGAACGGGAAAAACAGCTGCTTTTGGTATACCTATTATTGAAAAATATCAAGGGGAAGGCAAAAGGCCTCAAGCAATAATCTTATGCCCTACAAGGGAACTCTCTATTCAGGTGGCAGAGGAGATAAGAACCTTAGCAAAATATAGGAAGGATATTTTCGTTTTGCCTGTATATGGCGGTCAGCCTATTGGTAGACAGATAAATGCTTTGCAAAGAGGAGTTCAAATAGTAGTTGGTACTCCCGGCAGGGTAATAGATCATATTAGAAGAGGGACTTTGAAGCTGGATGATATAAAAATCGTAGTATTAGACGAAGCTGATGAAATGTTTGATATGGGTTTTAGAGATGATATAGAATTGATTTTAAATCCTATGCCGAAGGATAGGCAAACTGTGTTTTTTTCAGCAACTATGCCAAATGAAATAGTTAGGTTTGCAAAGAGATATCAAACCAATCCAAAGATAATTAAGGTAGTACCCAAAGAATTGACGGTACCAAAAGTAGAACAATATTATTTTGAATTAAAAGGACATATGAAGACGGAGATTTTATCTAGGCTTTTAGATATATATAATCCTAAACTCTCCATAGTATTTTGCAATACTAAGAAAAAGGTTGATGAACTAACTATTGAATTACAAGGAAGAGGTTATTTTGCAGATGGGCTTCATGGAGATTTAAGACAGCCTCAAAGAGACAAAGTAATGTCCAAGTTCAGATCTGGAAACATTGACATTCTTGTAGCTACGGATGTAGCAGCTAGAGGTATTGACGTAGATGATGTAGATATAGTATTTAACTACGATATACCTAATGATGAAGAGTATTACGTTCACAGAATTGGTAGAACTGCCAGAGCAGGAAGGGAAGGGATGGCTTTTAGTTTGGTAGAAGGCCGGGATGTTCGCAGGATCAAAGATATTCAAAGATATACAAAGACCAAGATAGTAAGAAAGGACTTGCCTACATTACAAGAGATTGAAGAAAGGCAGGCAGATATTTTATTGGAAAAGATAAAAGAAGAGTTAGAAAAAGGCAAGCTAGGTAAATACGAAGAAATGCTCAATCTTTTATTGGAAGAAGACTACAGTTCCTTTGATGTGGCAGCAGTTCTTTTAAAATTCTATTTGACAAATAGCAAATTAGGTGGTCATACAGAGTTAAATGCAATAGATTATGGAGACCGGGAAGTTACAGCTATGACAAGACTATATATAAATGTTGGCAAAAGGAAGGGTGTTAGTCCAAGACATATAGTAGGTTCTATTTTAAATGAGACCAGTTTGCCAAGAAAGTCTATAGGTAAAATCGATATGTATGATAAATTTGCTTTTGTAGAGATTCCAGAAGAATATGCCGATGAAACAATTAGAGGACTTAACAACAAAAGGATAAAGGGAATAGTAGTAAAGGTGGAATTAGCTAATCCAAGGAATAGATAAAAGTGGAGGAAAGCCTCCACTTTATTTTTTTAAATTAAATTATTTTTAAATTTTGACTTAAGTCAAAGTAATCCTTATTAATATTCCATATAATAAACTCAACAGAATAAAAATTAAGGAGGATTTATGATGACAACTAAAACTTATCAGTTAAGCACATTAACATGTCCATCTTGTACTATGAAAATCGAAGGTGCATTAAAAAAGACTAAAGGAGTGGAAAAGTATGATGTACTATTTAATTCAAGTAAGGTTAAAGTCACTTTTGATGAATCGGTAGTAGAATCTGAAGATATTAAGTTAATCATAGAAAGATTAGGGTATCAAGTATTAGGAGAAAAATAGTAAATTTATAGGAGGGGGAGTATAGTGAAAATAAGCAAAGGGCAAAGAGTAACATTATCGGGAATACTCATTGTAATCTCTTTTATATTAAAGCGTATAACTGTGGAACCAATGATAGCAAATATATTTATGATTGTTGCAGCTATTATAGCAGGACTACCCATTATGAAAAATGCCCTTAGTGCATTAAGATATAAAATTGTAGGAATAGATGCATTAGTATCCTTGGCAGTTGTTGGAGCAATGTTTTTAGGAGAGTACTGGGAAGCTGCAGCAGTTACCTTTCTTTTCATGCTAGGAGACTATTTAGAATCTAAAACTTTAGAAAAAACTAGATCATCCATAAAATCTCTATTGGATTTAGCACCAGATGTGTCAGTAGTTATAAGAGATGGAATAGAAGTTGAAATTTCTCCTGAAGAGGTAGTTAAAGGCGATATAGTTATAGTTAAACCAGGAGAAAAAATATCAGTAGATGGCACCGTAATAGAGGGAAATTCCTATGTAAACCAAGCGGCTATAACCGGAGAGTCTATTCCAGTAAATAAAACAGAGGAAGATACCGTATTTTCTGGGACCATAATAGAATCAGGATATCTTAAAATAAGGGCAGATAGAGTTGGAGAAGATACTACTTTTGCTAGAATATTGCAAATGGTTGAAGAAGCTCAGGACAAAAAAGCTAAGACTCAAAAATTTTTAGAGAAGTTCTCAAGATACTATACTCCTTCTATTATAGTTCTTGCTGCATTATTATATTTCTTTACAAAGGATTTAGTTTTATCTCTTACATTGTTGGTAATAGCTTGCCCAGGAGCTTTAGTAATATCCACACCAGTTTCTATAGTAGCTGGCATTGGAAATGGAGCTAAACATGGGGTCCTTATAAAGGGCGGAGAAATAATGGAAAAGATGGGTAAGATGAAGGTATTAGCTTTTGATAAGACAGGTACCTTAACTGAAGGGAAGCCTAAGGTAACTAATGTAAAAGCTTTTGAAATAACAGAAGATGAACTGCTTAAAATAGCTGTTATAGGGGAGTCCTATTCTGAACACCCTCTAGCTAGGGCGATTATAGCTGCAGGAGAAGAAAGATTAGGTTCATTAGATGGAAAACCAGAAGAATCAGAAATAGTTACAGGTCAAGGAATAAAGGTAAAGGTTGAAGGTAAAGTTTATCTAATAGGAAATAGAAAACTAATGCTAGAAAATGGAGTAGTAGTAACTAAAGAGGAAGAAGATTATATAAAAGGTGAAGAAGAACATGGACAAACGGTGGTTATAATTTCAAGTTTAGAAAAGATGTTGGGTGCCATATCCATAGCTGATACTGTAAGAGAAGATGCTAAGGAACTTATAAGAAATCTAAGGTATCAAGGTATAAAAAAGGTAGTTATGCTAACAGGTGACAACGAAAGGGCAGCAGCAGCCATATCAAGGGAATTAGGTTTAGATGAATACTATGCAGAGCTTCTTCCAGAAGGTAAGGTAGAAGTCCTGGATAGATTGCAACAGAAATTTGGACCTACAGCTATGGTAGGAGATGGAGTAAATGATGCACCAGCATTAGCTTCAGCAGATTTGGGGATTGCCATAGGCGGGGCTGGTACTGATGTAGCTATGGAAACTGCCGATGTGGTGTTGATGTCCGATGAGATAAAGAAACTATCCTATGCTATTGGCCTAAGTCGTGCCACAGTAAGAAACATGAAACAAAATATATATTTTGCTATAATAGTAGCAGGTGCACTTATAGCAGGGGTATTAGGGAAAACAGTATTTTTATCCTCGGGAATGCTTATACATGAGCTAAGTGTACTGTTGGTAATTGTAAATGCAGTGAGACTTTTAGGATATGGAGACAAAGGATCAACAAAACCACAAGTAGATCTATAAATAGGAGGGGTGTTTATGGACTGTGGCTGTGGCAAAAACACAGAGGATAGGACTTGTATAGAATTAGTTCCTATATTCAATGCTTTAAACTATGATGAAATGATAGAAATAGCCATGATTACAAATAGCAAAGAATATGAAAAAGGCGAAATGATATATACAGTAGGAGACAAGGGAGAGAGGTTATTTGTAATACACAAGGGGAAGGTTAAAATAACTAGATTTTCTGATTTAGGGAAGGAACAAATAATTAGAGTTCTAGAACCAGGGGATTTTATGGGGGAATTATCCTTATTTGTTCCCACACCTCTAACGGATAATGCGGAAGCTTTAGAAAAAACCACCGTATGTATAATAGATGGAGAAAAGCTAAAAGGGCTAATGGTAAAATATCCTACCATAGCCCTAAAAGTATTGGAAGAGCTAAGTAGTAGATTGGGGAAGGCAGAAAGTCTAATTGAAAGTTTAGGAATACATGATGTAGAAACACGAATAGTTAAGACTATATTGGATTTAGCCAATGATAAGGGAGAGGTAGTGCTTAGGATGAGTAAAGGAAACTTAGCTTCTCATATAGGCATGAGTCAGGAGACGCTTAGTAGAAAATTATCTTATTTTCAAGATAGGGGTTGGATAAAGCAGGTAGGACATAGAAGGATTATAATATTAGATGAAGATAGCTTAAAGGCATTAATATAATATATCTTAGATAACGGTTTATTCATATTATTTTTGTGTATATATAATATATGGGCAATATAACATATGTTAAATTGAATATAAATTAATACAAAATATATTGGGGGTATTAATATGGGTTTTAAAATGACGGATAAGGTAAGCTGGGTAGGAAAAATTGATTGGGGATTAAGAAGATTTCATGGAGATGAGTATTCTACACACAGAGGCTCTTCTTACAATTCCTATTTAATAAGAGATGAAAAAACTGTCCTTATTGACACTGTATGGGAACCTTTTGCAAAAGAATTTGTTGAAAATCTTAAAAAAGAAATAGACTTAAATAAGATTGACTATATAATATCCAATCACGCAGAAATTGATCATAGTGGAGCTCTACCACTGTTGATGAAGGAAATACCCGATGTTCCTATTTACTGTACTGAAAATGGAGCTAAGATACTTAAAGCTCATCACCATGAGGATTGGAACTTTGTTCCCGTTAAAACTGGAGATGAATTAGATATTGGACAAAGTAAGCTCATATTTATAGAAGCTAGAATGCTTCATTGGCCAGATAGTATGTTTACCTATATGACAGGAGAAAATATATTATTTAGTAATGATGCATTTGGACAGCATTATGCATCAGAGCTAATGTATAATGATTTGGTGGATCAAGCTGAATTATATCAAGAAGCAATAAAATATTATGCAAATATATTAGCACCCTTTAGTCCTCTTGTAACTAATAAGATAAAAGAGGTATTAAGCTTTAAATTGCCAGTAGATATGATAGCTACTAGCCACGGAATTATATGGAGAGATAATCCAGCTCAGATTATTGAAAAATACTTAGAATGGGCTTATAATTATCAGGAAAATCAAATCGTTATAGTATATGATACTATGTGGAAT
>DHBY01000056.1 GCA_002398845.1 Firmicutes bacterium UBA4916
TTGCCCTAGATGTGGGAATGAAGTAATGTTTACCCATTCAGAGTATTGTAAAATATGTGGTCTTAGCCTTTATAACTATTGTCTTGGAGAAACTATAAGTGATCCTAGTGGAAGTTATCCAGATAGAATTGAATACCATAAAAATGATAGTGATGCTAGGTATTGTGAAAAATGTGGACAGCCTACTAATTACTTTGAAGAGGGTTTACTAAAGATCTGGGAAGATGCCAAAAATTTAATTGAGTTAAATGAAGCTGAAGCAGCCGAGGACAATATTGAAATACCATTTTAAAGGATTATGCTAAATACAGCATAGTCCTTTTTCTTTACATAAAAAAAGAACCTCACAAGTATTTCTACCTGTGAGGCCCTTCTGTGCAAGTTTCGACAAAAGTCGGGTGGTACCCGGTACCTTTGCGAAGCTTGTTCCGATTAGTTTATAGCTGTTGCAGTTGAAGGTTTTCCATCTACTGTTACAATTACTTTTTCATTTTGAACTAATGCATCTGTTAATGTTAAAGTATATGTTCCATCATTATTATCTACAACTTTTGTTACCTTGTTTTCTGCTTCACTACCATTAGTCCCCATTGTAACTGAGAATTTAGCAGCTTCTATACCTTTTATAACTTTAGCTGCTGATTGTTGGTCTTCTACTTTTACTGTTAATGTTGTTCCAGCAACAGGGCTTTGTGGTGTTACAGCTGTTACTTTTTGTACGTCTAATGTTACTGTATAAACATCTTGTTCTCCATTTTCAGCTGCTACAGTTATGAATAATTTATTAACTGATTTTGTTATTTCTTTAACAGTTGCTGTAGTCTTACCTTTAATTGTGAATGCATCTTTACTTAATGCATTTACATCTGTACCATAAGGTAGTACAAGGTTTATATCTCCTGTAACATTGTCATTTTTAATAGTATTATCTGCATTATAAACTATTGTTGCTGCTAAATCTGTATCAATAGCTTTTACTACTAATTTGGCTTCTTCTTTACCCATTTTTGTTACTATAGTGTATACATCATCTTTAGCTAATGCTTGTGTTTTTATAGCTTTTGTTTCTTCAGTTTTACCAGCACCTATTGTAATAGTATCTAATAATGTATTTACTACTAAACCATTTTTATCATAAACTACTACTTGAGCTGTGTCATTTTCTTTTCCTGTTATTTTAACAGAAATTGTATTCATATCTGTAGCTACGTCTAACACTAACTCATCTTTTTCTACTGGTTTACCAGCATTAATATAAGTTATAGCTGATTTTACTGGTAGCACTTCTTCTACATTTACAAAATCTTCTAACTTTAAATCAAAGTAATATGTTTTATTTAATCTGTTTCCTTTTGTATCTTTTATTACATCTAGAACTTTTAGTCCATCATAGTCATCTATTAAATCTTCCCATGCTACTGGGATTTCTAGAACAACTACTTTACCATTATTCTTAAGTATTACTTCACCTTCTAAATCTGCTACATCGTCTTCTGAAGTTCTCTTGCCACTATCCTTATCTTCTGAATAGAAAATATAGTTTGTTGCCTCTTCTGCTATATCTCTATCTAAAGCTTTACTGAATTCAATTTCTATTTCTGTATCTCTTTTACCTTTAGTTACTACATCAATAGATTTGATAGCAAAACTAGTTCCTTTTTCAAATTTAAATTCATAATAGTCTCTATACATCTTATTTCTTGATGATGATGCATCTACAAAGTTTTCTATTTCTAGAACATATTCATTTTCCTTATCTTTGTTATATGGTTTTAAATTTTCTAATTTAACAACGATAACATTTTTTAAATATTTATCATCATCTTTTTCATCTTTAGCATATTCTGCTGATGCTACTTTTCCATTTTCAGGTTTTACTATATTTCTCTTGTATACTTCGCCATCATATAAAGTAAAATGATCATCTACATCAAATTTAGTTTCGTCCTTATCTTTAGTTTCGAAACTACCTGCTACATCTTTGTCAAAGTGTAGTTCTATTGTCATAGTTCCTTTATCTACATTTTTTGCTACTACTTTTTTGCTTACTATTTCTGGTTCTATATCATCTATTACTTCTCTAACTGCCATTTTTGTTTTTTCCATTTTAACTTTTGAGTGGTTAGCTACATCTACTATAGTTACACTATCTCTTCTTGATGGTGCTTCGGAATCCTTAAATTCATAAACAGCTTTGTTTGTATCTACCTTTTTACCTTCGTTTGCATATATAGTGTGTCTTCCTAATTCATAGGAAATATTTCCTACAGATGATCTACTATCATATCCTTCTACTGAAGATTTGTAGATATCTTTGTCAAATACTACTTCTACTTTGTTTCCTTTTAATATAACATCTTCTACTTTTGGAGCTTCATTATCTTTAACTATTTCAATGTCAAAGTCTTCTTTTGCTGATTTGTATCCTGCAAAGTCTTTTAATCCTTCAATAGTTAAAGTCTTAGCATCACTTGGGAAACTACCATTGTATGGAGTTAGTATTAGGTTTCTACCATATATTTCAACATTCATAACAACGTATCTACCATCTACTAAGAAGTTCTTTCCTTTTACGTCTTCTATTGGTTCACTAGTTACAACTTTTATACCATATTCGCCAAGAGCTTCTACTTTTTCTACTGCTGGTATAGTGTTATCTTTAGCTATAAATTTATATTTTCCATCTATAGCTTTGTCTACACCTTTAATTTGTAATTCATATTGTTTGCCTGATCTGAAAGTGTCTTTTACTTGTACTAAAACGTCATCGCCTTTTACTTCAACTCTTTCAATTGTGTTTCCATCTATTCTGTAGTTGCTAGCATTTTCTAATTTATCTTTGTTTGCTAATTTAGCATTTGTTAAGCTAACTACAACTTCTTTCAAGTTTTCAGTGTCTTTAACTTCAGCTTTTAATTCTTTTGGTGCTGGCATTTCAATTTCTAATTTTTCAGCTAATGTCTTGTCTGAACCTTTCATCTTAGTTCCAAGAGCGTTAAATGTCATTTGAGCCATTTCGCCTCTTAGTACATCTTCGTCAGCTGCTTTTTCGATTCCTTCAAGAACGCCTAATTTTTTAGCAGTTTCAAAAGCTTCTTTCCATACTCCAGCTTCATCAACATATCCTAAAGCTCTTAAAAGAACTATTGAATATTCTTTAACTGTAATGTTTTCTCTAGGGCCAAATGTTGTATCATTGTGACCTTGGAAATACTTGTTGGATTGTCCCCAAGCTAAGTATCCATTATAATTTGGGTCATTGTTGTCTTTCCAAGTTGGTAGACCTTCTTCTTTAAAAGCTTTTGCTTCGTCTTCAGCTTTTAAAAGTCTGCTTAACATAATAACTGAGTCTCTTCTTTCTAAAGGTTTGTCAAGGTTTAAGTTACCTTCTGTATCACCTTTAAGAACGCCATTCTCTTCTAGGAATTTTCCATAGTTAATTTCGTCATTTGCTGCAAATGCAAATGAGAAACTCCCTAGAACCATTACTACTGCTAGAAGTAGTGATAATCTTCTCTTCATTTTTCAAAGACCTCCTTTAAATTTTTATGAAATTTTGTCTTTACAGTTGCAAATATGTATTATTTGCAGTCTATAAAGTATTATAGCATTAACCTATGGCAAGGTCAATAAGTTAAATACTATTGTAATCTAATTGTAACATAGCAAAGTGTCCTTTGAACTCTGTTATGCTATTATTATACACTAAAGAAATATGGAATACTATTACAATTGTGTTACAAGTATGTTAAGGAATGATAACATGTAATGCCTCTATTGCCTTCTCTAATTGTGTGTCCTTGGTATCGTCTTTATTTTCTACTATTATGTCTGGTTTTATTCCCTTTTTGTGTATACTTCTCTTGTTTGGGGTTAGATATTCGGCTATGGTTAGTTTCATCCCATCTCCATTGGGTAATGGGACTATTTGTTGTACTGTGCCTTTGCCATAGGAGGGGACCCCTACAATGGTGCCTACTTTTGTGTCCTGTACTGCTCCAGCGAATATTTCTGATGCAGAGGCAGAGTTTTCATTGATAAGTACTGCTAGTTTATATTTTGGTTTCTTTAGTTTTGAATAATAGGTTCTTTCAATATCTCCTCTATATTTTATGTGAACTATAGGGCCTTCTGGGATGAATAACCCTAGGATTTCTACTACTTCATCTAGTAAACCTCCAGGGTTGTCTCTTAGGTCTATTACTATATTGGAGATGTTTTCTTTGTAAAATTTACTCAAGACAGGTACTAGATTATCATAGGTATGTTGATTAAACTGATTTATCTTTATATAGCCTATGTTGTCCTTTAGAATCTTGTATTCCACTGGATTTATCGTTATTATTTCCCTTTTTACTTCTAAGGTCATAGGTTTCTTTTCTCTTTCAATGCCAAGTTTTACTTTAGTATTTGGTTCTCCTTTCATTAAGTCTATTACCTCTGGTGTAGACATACCTTTGATGTTCTTTCCATCTACTGATACTATCTTGTCCCCCATTTTGACTCCTGCTTTTTGGGCAGGTCCTCCTTCTATGGGAGATTCTATTATTATGGAGCCTTCTTCTTCTTTGATATATACCCCAATGCCTACAAAATCCCCAGATATATCTTCTAGTAACATTTCAAATTCTTCTTTAGTATAGTAATTGCTGTTTTCATCTAAGCCCCAAAATAGCCCTTTAATGGCTCCTTCCATTAGTTCCTTTTCTGACGGTTTGATGTAATAGTTTTTTTCTATTAGATTTTTTACCTTTAGAAAATAATCTAGATCTGTTTCAGATGCTAGGTTAGATTCTGCTATGGATGCTATAGGTGTTAGTAGTATGGTTAATACTAAGAGTAAAAGGACTAATTTCTTTGGACCTTTACATCCTCGATAATTCATGTATACCCCTCCCTAATTGTTTAATACATTTTCTCTATAGTCGTTTTTTAAATCCTTTTGTAAATAGTGGATAAAATCAACTAGTAGCTTTGCCGATTCTCCTTTGGTAATTTCTCTATTGGGATAGAAATAGTCGCCTTTTGGTGCCATACCTAGCTCTTTTGCTACATATATATGGTCCTTTGCCCAAGCTGGAATAGCCTTATCATCTTTATACCCAGTACTGTAGTTTTTATTTACAGGGGCTAGGTTTTGAAACCCTAGTAGTCTTATGATGATGGTGTAGGCCTCGGCTCTAGTTAATGGTTTGTCTGGTTTGAAATTATCTTTATCTACACCTACCATTATACCTCTTTTTCCAACTTCTTCAATATAGTCAAAGTTCCTATGGTTTCTCTTTACGTCTTTAAACATGGGTGGGGCTGGTTCTTGCTTTTTTCTGCCTTTTTTCTTGGTTTCCTCTTGTTTTTCTATAGGTATATCCATGGATTTAACTATAGCCTTAGCAAAGTCTCCTCTACTCATAGAAGTATCTGGTCCTAGATAGGTGCTATTTAAAGGTAAAGCATCCATACTAGCTAATAGGAGAAGTTCCTCTTCATATTGATGACCTAAAACATCCCTTACCGCTGGTATGTTTAACCTAGTGATAATAGGGTTGGTGTCTATGGAGAAAGAATCCTTGCCATAGTTTCGTCCTTTGGTACTTCCTTCTTTAGGTAAATCGTAGTTATATTTTAGTACATTGTCATGTTGTTCTACTACCCTATATCCTCCTTTAAAGCTTATCTGATTAGGTATGTTTTCAGCATAGGAATAGTCCTTGGTCTTGTTGTAAGAGGCTTCTACTGTGGCTGTTCCTTGCCATTTTTTCTCTGGGTCTAGCTTGTCACTATAATCTATTATATAGTCTATGGTTTGGGTTTCTGTGGCGGACCAAGGGCTATCGTAGCCTACTAGTTCTCCCGTAGTCCCTACAGTTACAATTTCTGTGCCTTTGTTTACCTTATAGGTCTTTGTGGCAACAAAATCCCCTGCATAGTAACTGAGGAGTGGGGTTTGGTGAGTTATAGTGCCTTGATTCCATTGATAGAACTCATCTTTTGCTTCGTAACGTTTATTGCCTATGTTTATGGTTTCTTTATAGCTATCTAGGGTCCTTGTTGTTCTTATTTGATTGCCTGTTGGTTCTAAGGTTGCAGTCATCTTAATGGTTCTACTTAGCTTAGCATTTTCTTTTAAGTTTTCTAGTTTATAGTTATAGGTTTCCGTTATGATGTTGTTTTTTTCTTTGGTCTTTATAGTTAAGCTACCTTCCATAACTATGGGCTTACCTGTTACGAATATTACTTCTTTATAGGTGTTTTCGTTTTGAATTCCACCTTCATAGCCAGGGATGTTAATGGCCATGGAAGATAGGGGTGTTAGTAGTATGGTTATGGTTAATAGTATGGATATTAGTTTTTTCATATTTTCCTCCCTTTATCAATTGCCTTAGTTTTCTAATAGTATTACTTGGCCTTTGTTTGTGGATGATTGTTTGTTGTTTATTATATAGCCTTGGGTGCCTTTTCTTATTATATATAGTTTGTCTAAGGGGATGGGTGTATCGTTTAATAGTATTACCCCTTGGTTTATGTCTATTGTTTGGTCATTGGCATTTTCCCAACGGTTGTTTAAGGTGTTGAAGTTTTTAACCTTGGTGAAGGTTATGGTGCCTTTTTCGTAGTCAATTTCTTTGACTTCTCCAATGGTGGAGTAGTCCATTTTTACATCTTGTCTATATTCGTTTATATGGGGTGTTATATTTAGTGCTAATAGTTCTTTGCCAAAGGCGGATTCTTTAACTACAAAATAGGCAGTTTTGTTTTTATAGAAATTGTCCTTCACCCTATCCCTTAATGTTTTATCTTTAATTTCATTTAAGTTAATGTATCTGGATGAAATAAAATAATTAGCTGGGATAGTTTTTTTAAGTTGGCTATCGTATATTAAGGTATCCTCCGTTAGTTCAAATTTTTCCGAGTCATTTAACTCTGTCCATTTGTTATCATCTTTTAACTTTAAGTGGTTCAATCTATAGTTTAATTTTCCTATTTTTATTTCGTATTCGCTGATATCTTCTATTTTACCTCTATAGACGGCAATCTTGGTATTGTCTATTCTATCATCTAATATAGATGTGCCCTCTATAGATACAAAGCTAGCAGTAGGTTGTCCCATTATCATATCTGTATTGACGAATACGTCTTTGTACCTATCAATATTTAATACATCTACCAATCGATTATCTTTAACCACTATGGTACCAGGGTTAAAATGGATTAGGTTTTTGTTTACGATCATCTTTCCTGTACCGTATTCTATATCCTCAATGGATGCTTGATACATTTTAGATGAACCGTTCTTTATTTGGAGTTTGGCTATATTCATATTGCCATAGGCTTTGTCAAAGGCTATATAGGCTTCTTTGTTTATATATTTTTTTAAATCCTTAGAAGATATGTTTTTTCCTCCTGTGTAGAATTCTCCTCCAGTTGTTTTTAACTTTATTTGATGATCTTTGTATGGAATAAATCCTGTTCCTTCCTTATATATATAAGGGGATTTTATAAGTAATTCTTTGTTCTTTTCATCTACTAAATTGATTTTACCTTTTAGGATTCCTTCTATATGTTTTTCTTCGTCCTGAACCCTAAGGTTACTTACCTCAAGGGAGTATATATCATCAAAGTTAAGTACTACCTTATCTCCTACTTTTACCTGAGATAATCCTACGCTGCCTCCATTTTTAATTACGGTTGTAGCTGGAGTCAATCGGTACTTTCCCCTGCCGTTTTTCTCTTTTATCTCTATTTGATTTTCTGACAAGAATAATACTGTTCCAGTTCTAAATCTACTACCCGGCATTATGTATCCATCCCTCTCTGGGTCTTCTTCTGGATAGCCTATTACCTTTTTTGCAGTGTTTTTTTCTAAAGTTATACTTACTTCTTGTCCAAAGTATAAATCATAGATTTCCTTCCATACCCCTTCTATTTCTATTATGGTAGAGGGAAGAATTTTAACTGTATGTCTTTTGCCATTATAGTCTAATATGGTTATTTTATTATCTTTAAAATTTAGTCCTTCGATAGTTCCTGTTAGTTTTTTAATTTGAGGTTTAGCAGGAGCTGCGCCATAGGCTAGGTTTGTGTTTAGAAGAAGAACTAGTATTAATAATAAGGAAAGGGGACACACCCCTGCAGGGCGGTCGGGCTTTCTGGGGAATGTCCCCTTCTTTGGGATTAATAAGGTTGTTAGTGATTTTTTCATGATTTTCTCCCTTCTTTGGCAATTATCTAAGTTTATTTATTGGATATTAATATATATTTCCCTCCACTGTTGAAAGAAGTGGTTTTATTATTAGAGGATTTTACATATTCTCCTGTAGGGATGTCTAGTTTATATAATTGTACATTTTTGGCATCTGAATATAATAGTTTATCTAAGCTTAATGTTAATTTACCAGCTCTTAATAATTTATCTATATCTATAGTGTTTTTCCCTACTTGGTAACTAAATTTAAATTCATAGCTTCTTGAGGCTATTTTTTTGCTTTTTGGAATATGGGGTTCTCCATCTCTTTTTATATTTATTTGAAGATTAGAGTCTTTGTCTCCTTTATCTAGGGCAGATACTCTATAGGTATATAAATCTTTAGGATTTATACTTATTTGAAGTTCTCCATATTTTATATTCAATGTAGAATCAAATCTCGCTAGGGCTATAGGTATATTGATTACTAGCTTTTTGGTGTTTTTGTATTTAGATTGATTAAAGTCTAAATTTCCTACATTGTTTTTAATATCGTCACTGCCAAGGGTTCTAATTATTTCGTTTCCTTGGATTTCTTCTTTGCCTTTTTCTAATAGTTTCTTTTCTTCTTCTTTTAATTTCTGTTCTTTTTCCCTTAATTTTTCATCTTCTTGTAGACTTAATGTCTTTACCTTAACCTCTGCAAAATCTATGGCTGCACCGTATTCGTTCAGTGCTCTTACCATAAATACATATTCTGTATTTGGCTCAAGATTCTTTATTAAATACTCTGCATCTGTGGTAGTAGCTATAAAGGTATTGGTCTTTTCTGTAGCTTTTCTACCATATATCTCATATTTAGTGGCTCTATTTAATAAATCTGGGTCAGATTCGTTCCAGATTAGCATTACTGTAGACTCGTAGCCGGGGATTCCTTCTAATACCATAGGTTTTAATGGCACTGGCTTTTCATATCTAAAATCATTATATGGGTCAGAGATTCCTCCATCTCGATTTATGATTATAATACTACTATTTTCTAAATCTGTAGCCTTATTAAATTTTACTTTTAATTCTCCATCTACAAGATTTACACTGGCTGCTTCCATTCCACCTATTACTGCTACTTCTCTATTGTTTCCTTGAGGGTCTACGCCTATAATTCCTTGACCTTTTAAATCCATATCTGATTTTAGATCTTTTATTGGGATTATTTTTCCTCCAACTATTACCTTTGCTCCCTCTTGAAATTGTCTTCCCTTAATGGTTACTTCTGTTTCTGTATCGTTTATAAATAGTTTTTTCGGATTTACATCGTCTATTTTTGGCTTTGATATATAGTTAAATATTAAATTTTGCTGTGTTAAGGTACCATCTGGGTTTTCTATTTTTACCTTTACTGGTCCGAATACATCAGATTCTGGTGCTATAACTTCTATGGTGCTATGATCTATTATTTTAATGTCTTTTTTAGGTACTTCTGTGCCACCAAAGAATATTTTTAAGTCTTCTCCTTCATAGCCTTCCATTTTATCTCTAAAATCTCTACCTTTTATAGTAACTTTAGTGCCTCCTGTGGCAGGGCCTTTGTCTGGAACTATATCTCCTAGTTCTGGATTGGTTTCTCCTTTTATAAATTGAATATATATTGGAACACCCCAAATGTTATTTTGGTTGTCGGAAGAAGCCTGAGCTCCATCCCCATTTATTACTGTAACCCTATGGAGTTTTCCTACTATATTTTCATTTACTCCGGGCATAGTAAAGGCTAGTTTATTTGGTGATGCATTTAAGGTTTCTGTTATGTCTTTGTTATCTATATTTAATACATTTCCTATTTGGATTCGGGCACCTTCTCTAAAATCTTCCCCTAATACTACTATATTTTGTCCTCCTCTGTAATCTAGTCTTAGGATTCTAGTTTTACCATCGTCTCCCAAAACTGAATCCTTTCCATCACGGGTTATATTGGTGATTACAGGTTTACTAGCTGGATTGGTGTATCTATATTTAGTAGTGCCTCGTCCTCCATCTGGATTAGCTACTTCTACTTGTACATCTCCTACAGTATAATAGGAAGGAGTTTGTAATGTTATTTGTCTAGAGTTTACAAGCTTTGTTTCTGGAGAATAGCCTTTTTCTACTATTAGTTTTCTATTTTTTGTTTCTATTTTTACCAGTTCAAAGCCCGGATATGCTTGACCATCTTTTTCTAATTCCCACGTAGGTAAGTATATAGGGTCACCATCATAATTGTCTATAGTGAATACTTTTCTATAGATTTCCTTATTGTATTTGGCTGTCATAGTAATGGTGGCAATTTTAGTAGATGAATTATCGTATTCTATGGTAAAATCTCCACCTTCTAAGGTGATTTGTGCCCTATTGTTGTTTATATCTTTAGTACCCCCTATGGTGCCAAAGCGAACTTTGGGCATATTGTAATATTTAATATTGCCATTTTCTAAGGTTCTAATATTAGTATTTTGAAATCCAGAACCATGGATTTCTACCGCATCGTGCCCTTGCTTTTTACCTGTATCCCCTACTATTCTATCTATATTGATTTTCGAGCCTTCGAATTGTACAAATACTCTATTTGAAGTTCCAAAATCGTTGTTTACCACATATAGTTCATGGCGATCTGGGGTAATTTGTGGTGTAATTACCTTTATATAATTAGTGCCAAACTCTACTATTTTGGCATCTATGCCTCCTATTCGTACTGTGGGAAGTATTTCAGAATTTAGATATTGGTCATAGGTTTCTATGGTATTATCTAGTTTTCTTGTACTACCACCCTTTTCCTTATAGTCTATCCAATTGGTATAGGAGGTGTGCTCTCCATCTCCATCTATATCTTCAAAATAGACAGTTTGACCATTTCGTTCTCCTTCTATCCAATCCCTATATTTGCGTGTCAAGCTCCAAGGTTCCTCATATTTAAAGTATCTACCACTTATGGTTATAATTTCGTCTCCTGCTGCAGAGCCTATTTGATTTTCTTTTTGAAATTCTACCTTGTCTACAATAGGCTTGGCAGATGGTGGAATCACATAGGTAAATCTTCCTAAGGCAGTACCACCATTTCCGTTTTCTACTACTACTGGTACAACTTTTCTATCAGTTTCTTCCTCTGGCATATTTCGCCTATAGGGAGGTATTTTGGTAATAATTAAGGTGTCAATTCCATCTATGGTTTCTCTTTTTATATCATTAGCTGGTACTAATTGTCCATCTATATAGACCTTTGAGTCATCTTCAAAGTTTTCGCCTTGTATAAGGACTTGATATCCTCCTTCTGTAGAGCCTATACTAGGCAAAACTTTTGTAATTTTTGGTTTTAAAGATACTGTTTCAAAATAGTAGAATAAATCCTTAGCTGTGGATTTTTTAGTATCTGGATTTTCTACTGTAATTTTGTATCCATCTGGTAGCTTGGATGTTAAATTTGGTACTGTGAATTCTATTCTATTTTTATCTATTACATGAACTCTAGAACCGTAAATATCTCCATTTGAATTAGATTTATATGGGGTTTTCATTATTAGCTCTAGGCTTTGTTCATTTCTTGTTAGACTTATTCCCTCTGGCCTAATGCTTACCTGATATTCTTGCCCATCCTTTTCTGCTATTAGTTTTCCACCTTTATCCATTATATAGTACTGATTTATTATACTACCTTCTTCACTGCCAGAGCCTCCATCAGAAATAATTATATTTCCTCTATTGTCCCTATATATAGTGTAGAAATTATTTTTTCTACTTTCATCCTCTAGTATTATACTTCGATGATAGTATGAAAGTTCTACAGTATTATTTTCATAGGTTATTATTTGTTCTGAATCGTTAGTGTATTCTTTTAGCTCAATATTCCCATTATCATCTCTATTGTATTCATTTATATCCTTTCCATCCATAAGGATTCTACTACCTATTAATCTATATATACCCATACCAGAGGTACTGCCTGCCGCTGGATTTGGGGCTAAGAAATTATCGCCATCTATTATAACTGTTGTTCCCATGGTTCCAGATTCTGGAGAGAAACCCATTAGATTTGGATCCCTCTGTAGAGATTTTACATAGGTAAAGTCTTTACTAGCTTGTCCTCCATCTGGATTCATGACCATTAATTTAGTAGGTCCTTCTATAATTTGTGGAAATTTTGGTGCATTGAATTTTAATATAGTATTTAGCCCTGATGGGTCTAGCTCATGTTTTACACCTGTAACCTCTACTCCACCTACAAATACTCTAATCCCCTGTTGGAAATTAGAACCTGTAACTGTAATTTCTTCTCCTGAGTCTATGGCTACTACATTTGGAGATATTCGGTCTATAGTTGGTGGTAGATTGTCTTTTAGGTCTATGAACATTAGGCTAACATTGGGATTAGATACAGGATAGCCTGGCTCCTTACTACCTAGTACTGGGTTCATCACAAATACTGATTTAGGTACTGGGTTTTTAGCATCTATTGTAACAGATTCCTTAGGGATTGTTACTCCTGCTGTTTTAGGTATATTTATATTGATTTTGCTTCCAGTATCCTTTTCTATAGTTCCATCTATTATATTTCCTTTAGCATCTAATACTACCATATTTGCCCCACGCAATAGTTCCCATTTACCATTTCTATATATTTCTACTTGACCTTCCTTTTCTGGATTTAAACGAAGAACTATTCCTTCTTCTGGGTTATCTAAATTAGCCCCTAATCCTACTATTGGATAATTGGTTATATCATTTTTATTTTCATCTTTGGTTCTAATTACTTTAAAGTTTGCACCTTCTATACCTATTACCAAATCTTCTTTAAATCCATATTCTCCATTAGATTTATCTTCTATTACTTGGATTTTTTCTGGTATTATTTTATTTATACTTGGTGCGGTGTGGGATGGAATTATGGTATATTTTACCCCATCATTGCCTACTATTTCTATTATTTTATGGGTATATCCATCATATGTCATTATTTCTGTTTGTATTATAAGGATTACATTTACTTCTGTTTCTTTATCTACATTTGAAGCTGGCACTTTTACAGATATATTGTCAAACTGTTCGCTAAATCTATACTGAGGTTTTCCACCTTTTTCTACCGGTGTGGTTCTATTACCTATATAGGTGGCTATATACCTATTTACTTTTGATATTGTTTTTTCGTTATATACTGCTCCCCCAATATTTTCGTATTCTAAATGAAATACGCTATCCTTTGGTGTGTCTTTATTTCCTATTTCCCCACTTATAATATCTTCTACCATATCATCTAACTTTTTTTCAGCTACATTAACCGAATCTAATTTAATATCTCCACTATTATCAAGGCCTTCTATATAATTTAATTCATCAAAATTTTTACCAGTTACTTGAACTTCCTCTCCTGTATCTGGCCCTTTATTTGGATCTATTCTTGTTAAAATTGGTCCTTGTTCTGCACCTATTACAAAAAATCTGTCTTCTACTTTTTTAGCTTCTGTAATTTGTTCGTAGATATTCCCCTTTGGGTTTGTTATTTTGTTAGTAACAACTACATCATAATATTTACTATCTGCTATTTTTGTCGGAATTTCAATTTTTATTACATTCCTCGTAGGAGTTACGGAGATAATCTTCGCCATATTTTCTATACTATATCTATCTGTAGCATCTGTTAGGAAAAATACAGAATGCATTGCTTCTCCATTTTGAACTTTAAACTGTCCATCCTCCGCTCTTATATAGACAATACTGCCCTTGCTGCCCATTTTGGGAATTATTTCTATTGTTTCTCCTAATTGAGGTATATTCCCTAATAGTTTAAAAGCTTTAGGATATATAGCTGTCTGATTTGTATTTCCATCATCTAATTTTAAAGTAATATTTTTATAACCTGTTGTCCCATTCATTTGTTGAATAAATCTATCTGGTCTTCGCTCTTGATTATAATTACTTTCCCCAGATATTTCTACATTTCCCTGATCTAACTTTTCTCCCTTGAAACTTATATTGTCTCCTATATTTACATCATAATTTTCCATTTCGGCTATTTTCCCTACTGTGCCAATCGAAGCTAAATCTAATTCAAAATTTCCTATAATTATTTTATTAATTCTCATATTATTTCGAGGATTATTTATCCAGAAGTTTCTGGGAATGTCCTTATTTAAATCCCTTTCTTCTACATTTACCTTTCCAATAACTTGAGGACTGCCTTCATCTGTAATTATAGTTACATCATGGGAGCCTACCGTATTTATATTTGTATTAACCCTTATAAATATAGATTCCAATTCATTTTCATTACCTATTCCCTGTTTATATGTATAGGTAATCATATTCCCAGCCTGAGCAAATACCCCTACTGGACCCAACATAGGTAATATAATTGAAAGTATAAGTACAAAAGATAATATTTTTGAGACAGCAGAGTGCCCTGTCCCAGATTTATTTTTAAATTTAAGCATAAATTAATTCTCCTCCCTTTATGTAATCAACAATTTATAATTTAAAATTGCCCGTAAACCTATATTTATTATCGGCAAAAATAGACATATTCTTAAACTTATTATACACTAAATCTGTAGTTTTCCTATATACATGTCGATAATATTTATATAATACACAATTATAATGACAAGCTTTATAAAATGTAAGAGATATATAAGAAAAGTTTTTTTGTATTACATTTTGTGAACTATATATTGTACATTGAAGAAAGGGGAGAAAAAATATTGAACAAAAGATTTATTTCATTTATATTAGCAATAATTATTTTATCTACTGCACTTCCTATGCCTAGCTTTGCTAAAGGACAGGTAATGGAAATTGATGCTCTGTTTGGAGATTTGAAACTTTATTTAGAGGATAAACCCATCCCTCATAAGGATGTCTTTATATATGATGGGGAACTTTGGATACCTGTTGAAGATTTGGCTAAGGCATTAAAAATAGGATATGATTTTAACTCTAATAAAAGAACATTGAAACTAAATTCCCATGGCAAATTAAATATTAAAGATAGTTCCATAGAGCCTATTGCTTATCAACGGGGATATGAAATACAGGCTATGGAAAGAAGATTTGCTGAAATAGAAAATGAAATTCGTGAATTTGAAGGTAGAAGAACCGATATCCCTTCTGAATTAAAGGGAATAGTTAAAAACATTAAGGTAGGGTTTTCTGATATAGACGTGTTTTTAGATGAGAAAAAAATTGATTTAGATAAAGAGCCTTTATTATATAATGGGGATGTTTATGTTTCTTTAGTAGCCCTATCTCCACTACTATATATTACACCTGAACTTAAAGGAAATGTGGTAAATATAGATGGTAATTCTATTTTAGTACATAAAAAGGGCTTTTATGATGTGCGGGATTTAGCCCAGTTTAGAGAGGATTTAAATAAGAAGCTCAATAGGCATTTAGAAGAATTAGAGAAGAAGAAAAAGATTTTAATGGATGTGAAAATCCCCTATGAAGAAGTAAATAGTTTATCTGATATGGAAAGGTATTTAAATAAACATTTAGACCATATTGAAAAACTTCCTGTAGATATCTCTCTAAGGGGAGGAACGGATTCTTGGTATTATCTAGATATAGTCTTTAAGAATAGATATGATTTTAGATGGAGAGATTTAAACAGACGGGATGTAGAGGCCTATATATGGGATATATTTGTAGCCATAAATAGCCTTTATGATGAAAATGCCAAAATTCAAGGACAAATTAGAGATACCCGTAGTGGTAGATATAATTATGTGGAATTTGACACTTATATGGGGAATATAGAGTTTGGATTTATAAACAGTGGACTAGATAAAGGAGAAAAAATCGATCCTATATATATTGAAGATTTATTACAAAAGAAACTCCCTAAATTTGGTAGGGAAAGTTTTGATTATACCGCTAAGATTTCTGGATATGATTTAGAACTAGTAATAATACCTTCTAGTGGTAGATTTAAAAATTGGTCTATTCACAATAAGGTGGATTATTTAAACAGAGTAGGTAATTTAATTAAAAGAGATTATCCAGAAATAAAAGTCAATGGGATTATAGAGTATTCCAGCAATGATAGGGTCCATTTTACTACTGAGAATGGCAAACTTCGCTCTCCTGAATTAGAAAGGGAAACAGAAGAATTTTTAAATAAATATTATGGTTTATTTACTGTAAATGATTTGAAAGTTCCTATGAAGTATACATTGCATCAAATTTCTATTGATGATTATAAACTATTGGTAGATATGGACTTTGATATAAATAATAGCGGTTGGAATAGGACAGCAGAGGATAAATTAGGGGCGTTTTTACAAGATGTAATATCAGAAATAATTGCCCTATGGGATATGAATATATTCCTCCAAGCCTATGATGAAAATCAAAATATGGTAAAGGAAGCCACCATTTCCCAAGATATAGTCCAAATGGTCAATGCCAATCCTGTGTCTGGTGAAATTATAGAAGGAAGTACTGTAGAATTATATACCAATACAGAAGGGGCTAGTATTTACTATACTTTAGATGGCACTCTCCCATCTGAGGGCAATAGAATTTCCTATAAGGAGCCTATAATTATAAATTCCAATACTACTATTAGAGCCTATGCTACTAAAACTGGAATGAAAGACAGCCCTATATCCACTTTTGAATATACAGTAGTAGATGATACAAATATGGCCAGTGGATTGGATAATTTAGAGATTGAAGGTAAAAGATTAGAGCCTAGATTTGATAAAAAGACCTTTGATTATATAGTAAATGTAAACTATCCAGTGGAAAATATCAATATAATAGTCACTGCTGCTGTTGGCAGTATTGAAATAAATGGGGATATAGTAAAAAGTGGCGAAGGCAAAAAAGTTTCCTTGGAAGTTGGCGAAAACAAGATAAATATAGCCCATAAAGAAGAGGGTAAAAAGGATAGAATATATAATGTGATAGTGAATCGTAGGGAGGAAGATGCTGGGGAGGTTTGGTTAGACCCAAAATATACTTTTAATACTAGTATTATAGGAGTATTTAGCGGGAAATTAGAGAGTAATACTTTAGGAAGTTTTAATGGATATAAGATTAGATTAGTTTCTAATGCTGGCAAGGTTTATGAAGAGAAAAGAGCTGATGCCAATGGTAGCTTTGAAATAACGGGCTTTGATGTGGATTTAATGGCTAAATTAATTGGATACAAATATGAAATAATAGATCCAAGTGGTCATACCATAGGCGGGGGGAATTTATAATGAGACTTTCATTCTGTCATTCTGAGGGGATTGCCCCGAAGAATCTGATACTCATTACTATCATAATATTGCTAATCCCAAATATAGCCCTAGCATATCCTGAGGCCTCAGATATTATGGAATACAAAAATCTAAATAAAAATATCACCAGAGAAGAATTGGCTACTATGGGAGTTAAAATTGCTGGGTTAGAGGATTTAATCCAATATGAATGGAAGGAAGATTTTAAAGATGCTAAAAGCTGGTCTATGCCCTATATAAATGTGGCTAATACCTATGGCATTATGCAAGGTGTGGGAAATAATCAATTTAAACCAAAGTCCAAGGTAAAATATATAGAATTATTAACAGTGATAATGCGTTCTATAGGCTATAAAGATGGGGTAGATTTTCAAAAATATCCAGAAGACTATTATAATAAAGCCTTAGAAATTGGCCTAGCTGATTTATACACTCCGTATAATAAAATAATCACAAGACAAATTGCTTGGGACACCTTGGAGAAGCTACAGAATATTAGCGAAGAAGGTGAAAAAGAAATAGCAATTGATGAAAATCTCACTGATTATAATGATACCTCTAAAATAGATATAAAAAATATCAAGTTTTCCACCTCTATAGTGGGAGCATTTTCAGGAGAACTAGTAGGCTCTAGTGATTTTAGTGGCTATAGGGTAGAATTACTGTCAGATAGCGGAAAGCTATATCAAAAGAAAATCTTGGGGAAAAATGGAGATTTTAGTATCACTGGATTTGATGTAGATGTTGTGGCTAAATTAGATGGGTATAGGTATAGAGTATATGATAATAGGGGGAATTTAGTGCTTAGGGGAGAATTGTAGAATCTGGCAAAAGGAGGAAGAGTCAATGAAAAAACATATATCTATAATATTATTATTGGTGCTAGTATTGACAAATACCATTGCCCTTGCTGCACCAGGGGATATTATTCATACTGGATTAAAGAAAGTCTATAGGAAAGGTGTAGATGATAATTTATTAGTAGAAGATGTGCTAGACCCAAGTGTAGATAAAAAGGGCTTCTATCGGGAAGTGGAAGTCGATGGTGAGGTAAAATTTGTAAATATAGTAGATGAAGAAGAGGCACATGAAGGCTGGATACTAGAACATATTTCAAAGGATTTAGATTTAACTAATGAAGATGCGGTAAAAGAATATATACTTAGTCAAGTTGACAAATTGGAGAAAATTACTGAAGAAATTGCTAAGGACTTTGATGAAAGTTGGGCTGAAATGACTTGGGAGGAATACCAAAGCTATAATAATGCTCCGAAGCTTAAAGCTTCAGATAATTATTCTATTCCAGAGCCCGGTTTTAAAGAAGGCAGCACTAAGATTGCCACATTAAAATTGCCTGCTGGAGCTAGTAAGTGGCAAATCCAAGTATCTGATAATGAAATCCCAGCTATGAAAAAAGATACTCTTTTAGAGAATGGCAAAAATTATGTAAGTGGTAGAGATATTGATATAGATGTGGGCAAGTATTTGGTGCTTTATGCAGTAGATAAAGATAATAAAATAAAGACTTATGAAAATATTAAAATTGATGAAAATATGATAAATACCCCAAAGGAATTAGCCGCTCAAATAAAGTCAGGCAAAATTTCTGAAGGGAAAAAATATGCTGGTTCTGTGGTAATTAATGAATTAAATGAATTACCAGAAGGTGCAGCTAAATGGCAAGTGCTTATAAGCCCTATTCCTGTGGAAAAAGTATATAAGGTTAAAATGGCTGATGCCATAGACTATATTGCTGGTGATGATGTAATAGTGGCTAAAGAAAATGAACTCCATCCTATAGCTAATAGTTTTAAAAAGTATTTAGTACTACTGGCAGTGGATGATGAGGGCATAGTTCAAGGCTATAATACTTTTGAAATTGGGAAAGGCGATATTTCCAAAGCGCCTAGTTTATTAATAGAAAATGCTCATTATATTGGACCTGTGCCTGGGGATAAGGATCGTACTACTAAATTTACTGATCTAAACCTTGGCATTAATCGTGATGAAAATATGAAAGATGCTACATCTTGGAAAGTATTAGTAAGTAAAAAAGCAATACCTGTACCAAAATTAGATTCTGGGGCAGAGGGAACGAAGCTATCTGTCCCAAATGAGATTGAAGCAAGTATTGGAGATTATCTATTATTGGCTGCTGTAGATAATGGTGATAAAATCAAAGGCTATAGAATATTTCATTTGACAGAAAATATGGTAAAAGGTGAAACTGCCCCTAAACTTGAAGAAGGCAGTGATAAAAACTATTCCCTCCCTTCTAAAGGAACTGTACAGGGAACTACAAAAATAGATTATTTAAACCGAACGGGAATCGTAGGAGCTACTAAATGGATGTATAAAATCGGCGAGAACTTAGCTAATCCTATATTTAATAAAATAGTGGAAGGTAGTTCTGATTATACTGCAGGGCAAAATGTGAAGGCAAATGCAGAAGAGGATTTTCTACTATTGGGCACCGATGATGAAGGTAGAGTTAAGGCCTTTGCTAAGATTCCATTAGATAGTGATATGATAAAGGATCCACCACCAGTATTGCTTAAAGAAGGTGTAAATTATGTAGGACCTGTGAAAGGAGATAATCCAGGTACTACTAAATTTGAAGCTTTATCGGGTAGTGCTTCTATTGGAGAAAATCCAGAGTGGAGGTATGTAATTTCTAATGAAATGCCGGAGATACCTGAGTTGGATAAGGAAGTCATAGGTGCTGAAAAATTAGAGGTTAAGAAAAGTATTGGTGAAAATTTGTCATCGGGTAAATATCTAATGCTTCTAGCTACTAATAATGGCAAGGTAAAAGGCTATGCCATATTTAGATTAGGTGAATATAATATTAGAATGTCCTCAGCTACTCTTTTAAAAGAGGATACCCATTATTCTGAGCCTGAAAAGGGCACCGCCCCTGGTAGTACGAGAATTACTGAACTAAAATTCGAGAGCATAGAAGATGCAGGGCAATGGAGATATAAAGTTAGTCGTGAGGCATTTCTGGAGTCGGAAGAAACTATTGAATTTAACACTATTATTCCTCAAACCACTGTATATAATAAAGGGAATAATATTAGGGCAGAAGCTGAAGATTATTTATTATTATTGGCTACTGATGGTAGTGGTAAAATTAAAGGATATAAGGAATTTCAATTAAAGGAAAGCCAAGTTACAAAGCCTAATGCCCCATTATTATTACCTAGAACTAATTATACTGAGCCTGAGGCTGGTAGTGTAGAGAATAGCACCAAATTTGGGTTTTTGGATTTTAGTACTAATATTAAGGATGCTACTAAGTGGATGTATAAAATTGGGGATAAACCTTTTGGAAATATTGAATTGGATAGTGTGATTGAGAAGGCTGGAGGTTTTAAATCTGGGGAAGGCATTAAAGATGTTTCTAATGGAGATTATCTACTCTTATTGGCTACTGATGATAGTGGAAAGGTCAAAAGCTATAGGGAATTTAGACTAACAGAAAGAAATATTCGTGGGGGCCCAGCAAAAGAACTAAAGCCTGATGAAAATTATGTATTAGAAAAGGGAAACAGGCCTGGTACTACTAAATTTACTAAATTAATGCCTTTAGGTATGGAAGGTAATATTAATTGGAAATACAAACTAATGAATAGTACACTTCCTAATGATGGAAAACCCTATTTAAATAGCGTGATAGAGGATATTAACTTTATTAATATAGGACAGGATATTGAAGTGAAGAAGATAGAAGATGGCTATGGGTATTTATTGTTACTTGCTGTAGATGGTAGTGGCAGGACTAAGGGATATGCAGAGATTAAAATTGACCCTAATAAAGTTAAAGAACATGCCCCTCTTTGGGAGGTGGCATTAGATAGGGGCTCTGTAGTAGATAGTGTGCAGATTACGGGCACTAAGCTAGAAGATGGCACTACTGCTAAATACATTAGAGGCTATAGGCCGTTCCCTACACCTGCTGTAGATGAGATATTACTAAATGGTATTGAATATAACTTAGGGGATGACATCACTCAAATAAGGATAGGAGAACATATAGGAATTTATGCAGTAGATAAGGATAATAAAATAAAGAAATTTAACTCCTTGGAGGTTACTCAAGATAAGATTAAACAAGGTAAGGCCGAAATTACAGATACTGCTCCCATACTAGAAGGTAGTATAAATAACGGTGGAGAGAAGATTATCATAGAATTATCTGACGGTGCCAAATGGGCAAATGATCTTAAAACTAATGCTGATAAACGGCAGACCCTATATAGTGGATTTAAGGCAAATAGCGAGCCCCAAGAGTGGACCAAAGTGGTGGCTAGTTTAGTTAAAGATGGTAGTGGTGCTATTAGTCTAAATGAGGATAATACAAAGCTTACTATATCCCTACCAGAAACTAAGGACTATGATATTACAAAAGATCAAGAAATTACATTAACGGTACCTGCCATAACCATTGAAGGAGCTACCAATCCAATTGATGCCAGTGGAGAAATAACAATTAAACCTACAGTTAAGGCTACTATATCTGGGGATGTTGTGAATTCGGTTGTCAGGGAAGGTGATATTAAAGCTGGTGGCAAGACTATAGTAGTGGAGCTTAAAGATGGGGATTGGGCTGAGGATGTAAGCAGTATAGTTAGTGGGTTCAGTGGTGGAGATAATTGGGGAAAAATAGCTGGTCAAATTAAGAATAAGAATATAGTTAGAAATTCTAGTAAAAAATTGACTATTACACTACCTAAAGTTAGTGGTGTGAGCTTTGGAGTTGATAAGGAAATTGTATCCTTAACCATACCTCAGAAGTTGGTACAAGGTGCTAATACTGATATAGTGGCTACACCTAAATTTACATTATATCCCAATGTGTTACAAGTAGCAGGTGAAGCCGTTGAAAACACAGTATATTTAGAAGCACCAGATGGACGAGCTCCATTGAAAGATAAGGATATATGGAAGATTAAAGTAAATACTGGTACTTTGAAAAGTAATATCACAGATAAGGATATTGTAGTATCTGGATCCCCAAGGGGGCTAAAAGCTAATGTGGTGGGAGTAGATACTGAAAATAATATAATCACAATAAAGGTATCTGGCACTGCAGCTGCTAAAGTTGATAATATGGAGGTTAATATTAAAATTAAAGGCAGTGCTGTAGAAGAACCTAATTCACTGGATTCTGAGAATATAAAATTGAACTTGGAGATGAATGATTCCAAGGTATTAGATGATGTTAAATATAGATTGCAATATAATGAAGATAAATTAAATGTTTATTTAGTAGATACAGATAATGATATGGAATATAGTATTGATTCTACTAATGGAATCAATGGCAAATGGGAAGAAGCTAGTTCAGGTGAATTCCTAATTGGTGAGGCCAGTCCTATGAAGATATGGGTGAGGGAAAAAGCACAGCCAAAGGTATTCTATCAAGTTGCAGATTTAAAATATGGAGATACACCTGTAGATGTCAAAATTAATTCCTATAATTATGATAGTTCTGAATTAGAAATAATATTAAAGGGCTATGATACAAGTAGTATGCAATATAGTATAAACGGCGGTGGCAATTGGCTAAACCTTGATAGTCCTACTATCCCAGTTAAATTGGATTCAAGTTCAGATTTAAGGATTAGATATAAGGCAATAACTGGAACAGATCAGAGCGCAAATTTAAGGCTTCCTTCCCTACCAACAAAAAAACTAAATGGCATATATTTAGGAAGTGTAGGGTTAAATGTAGCCAAAGGTATGATTGAAAATACTACTACCAATATGGAATATAGTACTGATGGCAATAGATATACTCAAGCTAAAAATGGAAATACCCCTGTGAACTTTGTCAAAGATACTGAAATTTGGATCAGAGAAAGAGGCAAAGGCAATGAGATTAATTTCAGAAACTTGGGTCAAGTTAAGCAAATGGAATTTATCCAAACTGAATTAGATAGTATTAGCTATGATATTAATAAGGGTACAATAATTGGCGGTACAGGATATGAGTACAAAATAGCCAATGACCCTTGGAAAGATGTCGATGATGGCAAAAATATAGCCTTTAAACCTGGCAGTCTCCAATTCAGGAAAAAAGGTAATAAGGAAAACCTGCCTTCTGAAACTAGAGAAAAAGCTATAATAGCACCACAAGCACCTGCACCAAATCTAAGTTATGATGATATTAATCGTACTGTAGAAAAAATAGGAACTAGTGAAGGTGCAAATTATGAATATAGTTTAGATGGCGGTATAAATTGGACTTCTGGAGAAAAAGATACTCAATTTGAGGCAGGAAATGAAATTAAAATTAGAATAAAAGCTACCGAAGACAAACTACCAAGCCAAACCCAAACCATAAAATTTACGCCAAATTTACCTTTTGATAATGTATATTTAGATGCAGGAAAAAGCATGATTATGAACACTACTGCTGAAATGGAATATAGTCTAAATAGCACCGATGGCTTAGGTGGGCAATGGTATAAGGCTAGTTCACCTAATACAAATATACCTTTGAAAACAGGAATGGTGGTTTATATAAGAGAAGCTAAGAAACCTAAGAATAATAGGAAATTAGGCAATGGTTCTATGGCAGAAAAGGAATTGGCAGATTTAGGCCCTATTGGATTTAGTATAGCTAATCAGACTATATCTATTAATACGTCAGGTAAAGATATTTCTAAGCTACAGAAAATAGTGGATGATTTACAATATAGAATAGCTGGTGGCAATTGGATTAACATCCCCTATACTAAATTGGAACCAAATAAAATAAATATATTAGCCTATAATGTAGCATTTGAGCCCGGGAAACTAGAGTTTAGATTAAAAGGTGATATGGATTATCTACCTTCTAAGTCATTGACAAAATATACTATTAAAGCCAAGGCTTCAGCACCTAATGTAGTAATAGATTATATGGATGAAAAGATATCGTCCATTAGTAATGGTGAAACTACTGATTGGAAATACTTCGAATACAATATAGACAATGGCCCTTGGATTAATGGCGAATATCTAAAAACTGAGAATTTATCTGGGGAGAAAACCCTTAACATTAGAACAAAAGCTACAAATGATAAACTCCCTAGTCAAGTAGCGGTAATTAAACTTAAGGAGAAATTACCACTAGAACATGTGATATTAAGCACCCACGTTAAAACACTAGAACTAAATGGTACCACTACACAAATGGAATACAGAGTAAACAATGTAGAATGGAAAAAATGCGATAAGGACAACACAAAATTAACTAAAAGAGATGGCTCATATTTAAATGATATAAATATTGTAAATATAATTGAAATCAGAGATAGTGAACAGCCTAAAAATGTATATGTAGTTTATAAGTAAGCGTCAAATCTAGCCCAC
>DHBY01000058.1 GCA_002398845.1 Firmicutes bacterium UBA4916
CACCAAATTTGACGAAGAACCCACATAGACCGAAATCACTGGCACATATCAAACCGTTTTACCCAAATGTCATTTCTTTTGTCTTTTCTTAGTAGTTTTAGATCTTTTTCAAGTTTGAAAATCTCTTTTTCAAGCACATCTAAATCTGTATTAGACAAATGATCATTTATTTTATTAATACTTGCTTCAAGTCCTTTAATTGAAGATGAATCACCACTTAAAAGGCTCACGGCCAATTCCCTAAATTCAATTGGCAATTTATCTTTTAGTACTTCCAGCGCTCGAGCTGTATATGCAGTAACCAGTACCTTCTTATTATTAGCTAGCAAATGACATATAAGATTAACAATAGTATGTGATTTACCGGTTCCGGGTGGTCCCTGAACCAATACTTTATCATGACTACCGGCCTCTCTAATAATTGAAATTTGTTCGTCGTTATATTTTTTTGGAAAATAAATAATTTGATCACTTTCATCTGAATTTGAAAGCTCCATTTTCTGAACAAAGTTGACTCCTTCTTTTGGTTCTTCTATTAGTTCTTTTAATATAGGTATTTCCGGATTGTCTTCTTGCTCTATATTGGTGATGATTTGATTGAAAACTGATGTAAAGCTCCTTGTATCTCTTTTACGGAGGATCAAAGCGGGAGCAAAAAACACTGTTTCTTTACGAGTAATATCGACACCATAAGTCAGTGATTGATTATATGTACCCTCTCCGGGTTTAAATCGTTCTGCCAATAATTGTAATACACTATGTAAATTATTATCAAAAGGATTAGATAATTCTTTATCCTGTATCATCTCTTTTGCAATCTTTTCTGCTTCTAAAATGTCGTATGAATCGAATTGCTCATCAAGATCGATAAATGCATCTGTTTCAATTGAAAGATCACTTTCTATATTCTGACCAATAATTATATTTGATTTAAATTTACTAAATTCAAAACTAATATCACTTTTAACTGTTAGAATATGTCTAAACAATAGCGGAGATTCTTCATTTTCTTTAAAATGCATTAACCCTACCCCCAGAATTAGTTCATATTCTTCACCAAACTGTTGTGATTTATTATAAATAGTAAATAGTTTCTTATACAATGTATTAACTCGGTCCGGTCATAAATAGTATACAGTGTTTCATACTGATTATATGCTTTCCAATACCTTTCAGCATTAATAAACCAAGTATTTTCGCAATACTCATCGAACCCTTTTATTATTTCTGGATGATTTTCAATACTCTCAATTTGACCATTTATAATAATAGTTGAATATAATTCAGGTAGGTCATCTTTATTTAACAGACTATCTTTAATTATCCATTCTTCGAGATTCTTGGGAGGATCTGGAAATACAGGTTTAACCGGTTCTGTTGGTTTTGATATTTTCAACCAATATTCATCGTTATCAGATAAATTATTGTGCGTAACACATGAAATATTTTCATTAGTAGGTATATCAGAAAACCAAATAATATCGGTATATTGGGATGAACTGCGTATATCTCTTACAGACTTACTCCTGAGTTTGAAAACTCAAGTAGATAATTAAAAATCTGCAAGTATTTTTCTTTATTCATTTGACAATAATGTTAAATAGTTAAAAGACGATGATGCTCTAGGTCAGTAGATTATATCATATTTACAAATTGCATGTAATTTAAATAAATTTTCAAATGTATCAGTCTAATCTATTTTACAAAGACAATTCCAGTTGGACATTTTCATCATACTCATCAAATTCATCTTCCTCTGATAAATATTCACCCTCTTCTAATGCTTCATATTCTCTAACAATTACTTTACCCATTGCTATTCCCATTTTCTGAAGAATGCGCTCTTTCCTGTCATTAAAAAAGGCATAAAAGTCATCTTGATACAAATAATCAGGATTAACAACATGTGATTTTAAAATATCAAGGAACTCTTCATCTGAAACTCCAACATTGTTCTTTAGTCTGTCAAGGTATTTACTGGGAGCATCACCACTTACAATTCTATTAGTTCTACCTGATAAAGGTGTTTTGTTAATTATTGAGTTATAGTCGTCTCTGGGAATGGTATTTTTCTCACACCATGCAACAGGGAAAATATGATGTATATCTATTGATTCCGAGAAATAGGTACTGAAATCTATTTTGGTGCCTGATAACCAGTCGCGAGTATTATCATCCATTAGAATGGCATAAATACCTTTATAAGCAGCACTATTTCTTGTTCTAAGTGTATTAAGGCGAGATGGTATGAAATTAGCATCAAAAATTGTTTTAGGCACTTCACCATTATTTAGTATCCATTCAACAACCTGTACTATATCTAATGCATATCTTGTTTCGTTGGCTGATCCATAAAGCTCTCCAAATACACCACACCAATACCACTGCATCAATTTATTTTTGTTTCCTACATTTTCAATATTTTTATCTAACTGAGTAATGATTGCTGCCATTGGTACCAATTGATTTAGGTAGGGTACATCTCTTGAATTAAATATATGGTTTTCATTAAGTATTTTTGAGGTTTTTATAAACCCTTCTGTTATTCGATCTCTGTATTTTATATAATCTTTTATTTCAAGGTTTAGCATCTCTTTTCTTTTAGCACTAACTGCAGGTAAGTTGTCTTTTTCGCCTGATGATTCAAGACCTACTTTCTTTCTATAAGTAGAAAATAGAGTTAGTGCCTGAATAAAGTCTATTTCGCTTGTTTTACTTAGGACTTTATATGATTTAAATTTTGATTCTATTTTTGCCCAGTCTTCTTTGAGATCAAAATCATCTGAAGCAAAAGAAGCAGTAAGCAATTCAAATACAGAAAGTGAAACTCCACCAGTATTTACTTTCTCAAAAACCTGACAAACAGCTTCTTTTGGATTTGTCTTTTTCATCTCAATTACCGGAAGCATGTAATGGTTGAAACTATTAATAATTAATTCTTCAAATTCATCCCATAATTCAGACTTATCACTACTATGGTTCCAATGCCTGTTAAAACCTCTTCTCCAGTCGCTATACTCATCTACCATCCAAACTGGGTACATTAAATTTTCATATTCTAACTCTCTGGTTGAAAGATCCAGTACAATGTCCCGACCTATATTTTTTGTAATGATCTTATTTTCATTTATTGAAAAAATAGCCTCTTCCAAATCTGTTGCCGGGTCAAGTGCTTTTTGCATATCAATATAATACCACCTTTTTATTTCATACCCCTTAGAATTTCTGGTTTTTACTACTCTGTTTGATATTATAGATTGATAAAGGGAGGTCAATCTTTGCTGTCCGTCAAGAATTAATAATTCTGGTTTTACTCCATTTGATTCAGGAGCACCTTCTACCACCTTAGTTTTGAAACGAATAGAATTATTTCCTGTTTCGAGTAACATTACCGCACCTATTGGAAAAGACTTAGCAACACTCGCTAATATACCTTTAATACGATTATCATCCCACACCCATCCACGTTGAAAATCTGGCAGTTGAATCTTTCCCTCATGAATGTTTTTTAAAATTTCATAAAGACTTGTTTTCTTTGAATCGAATGTTTCCATAGCGGATTAATTAGAATAATGGCAAATTGACAAATTATTTACGCAAGTTAATATATTTTACGGAAAAATAAAAAAAGAATTTAATATCCTATATTAGCGACACCTTAAAACTCAAATTCTCCCCAACAAATCCCCCACCCAA
>DHBY01000093.1:0-8654 GCA_002398845.1 Firmicutes bacterium UBA4916
TTGTAACTTTACACTAACCCTGAAAGATAGGCGTTTTCTTCATTCCCTCCAATAGCTACCATTCTCCTGCCTAAAACAGTATAATTAAGTAATATATATATGATTAATACAACTAAAAACAATACGATAAGCGATATAGGAAATAGGTTGAATATTTTTTTTGCTAAAAAGTCAAATTTATTATTAAATTTCATGAATTGTCCTAATGAGATAATTAGTGAAATCCCTAAGAAAATATTGCTTGTACCAAGCGTAATTACCAGCGGCACACACTTACTTTTTGAAACAATAATTCCATTGAGTAAACCACCAAGTACTCCCGTAATCATGCCTAATAACAATGCAAGTAAAACATTATCCGTATCTACTATAGTTTTTGACATTACAACTCCACAAAGTGCCATTAATGTTCCCATTGAGAGATCAACCCCACCAGAAATCATTAAAAATGCCATCCCCATAGTTAAAATACCAGTAACTGAAATTTGTTGTAATATTGATGATAAGGTTTTTACAGCAAAAAAGTTTGGATTTATAATACCTACAATTATAGAAATAACAGCAATAATACAAATAAGCATCATACGCTGATCGCTAAAATTTATTTTACTTTTTACTCTATTCATTATCATCTACCTCCAAAGCTTTTTTAATGATATTATTCTCACTGATTTCTTCTTTTTGAATGATTCCTGCAATACTTCCCTTTCTAATCACCATAACTCTATCGCTCATAGAAACAAGTTCAGGCATATCAGAAGAAACCATAATTATACCTTTACCCTGTTTTGTAAGGGATGACATAATATTGTAAAATTCATTTTTAGAATTTACATCAATTCCTCTCGTTGGTTCATCAAAAATAAATAAGTCCGCTCCTTGAAATAACCATTTCCCAAGTACAACCTTTTGCTGATTACCTCCGGATAGATATCTAACTTCCATGTTATGGGATGCTGCCTTTATATTTAATCCCTTTAAAATTGGATTAACTAGTTCAGGAAACTTTTTGGGTCTTACAAAAAAATTCTTTAGTTTTCTTCCTAAACCAATGATAACTATATTTTCTGAAATTGATCCATTAAGGTATAAACCTAATTTTTGTCTATCTTCAGTAATATGAGCAATTCCTACATCAATTGCATCGCACGGATTACTTATATTAACCTTTTCATTGTTTATGTAAATATTCCCAGAATAAAATTTATCTGCCCCCGAAATAGCTCTAACTATTTCTGTTCTTCCTGATCCAACCATTCCGGCAATACCTAAAATTTCACCCTTTCTTACCTCAAAGCTTAATGGTTCAGATGCTTGTTTAAGCTTAAGGTTCTCTACAACCAGCAAAGGATCTCCTATTTCGTTTTGCTGCTTATTATAAAAAACATCCACAGGTCTGCCAACCATATCCTTTGTTATAACACTAAGTTTTGTATCTCTCTTAGAATTATCATATGAATTAACTACTGCACCATCACGGATAACAGTAATTCTATCTGCTATTTCCACAACTTCCGATAAAAAATGGGATATATATATAATACCTATTCCCATATCTGATATACGCTTTACTAACCTAAGCACTTTTTTTGCATCTTCAACATTAAACATAGATGTAGGTTCATCCATAATTAAAACCTTTGGCCTTTTGATGATTGCTTTTAATATTTTTACAAATTGTTGATCTGCCACACTTAGCTTTTCAATTGGTTTCTCAATATTAATATTAATTCCTAGATTATTCATTTCAGTAACAACGGCTTTTTTCATGGCATCAAAATCATTAAAAATTTTATTCTTTTTAATCTCTGAACCAATAAATACATTTTCAACAACATTCATTGTAGGTGCCAACAAATTTTCTTGATATATAATATTAATGCCTAATCTTTGTGATAATTCAGGTGTAAGATTTTTATATGCTATTCCCTCAAATATTATCTCTCCTGAATCAGGTGAATAAGCCCCAGATAGTACTTTCATAAGTGTGGACTTTCCTGCACCATTTTCACCCACAAGACAATGTATTTCACCAGGAAGAACATCAAAAGTAATATTTGAAAGTGCCTTTACGCCTGAAAAAGTTTTTACTATATTTCGCATTTCTACAATCGGTTTAATTCCTGCTACTTTATTCACTTTCATCATCCGCCTTTACCCATTCAGTTTATATTATGGGTTGGGCACAATTATGAACCCAACCCTAATCAACACTATATTATTACTTAATACCGCCTATTGCCTCTACTGCCTTATCATCTACAGTCCAACTAACTGCTTTATCAAGGTTACTCTTGTCAACAGGTAGTACAGGAAGTGGTTCAAATTTTTTAGGATTATCTTTACCCTCTACAACTTTTCTATAAAGATTTCTAAATGTCATAAGACCCTGTAAAGAAACAGGAGCTGTCATATTAGCATATTCGATACCATCTTCTATCATCTTTAAGCCATCTGGTGAACCACCTGTAGATAAAATTTTAACATTAACACCTGCGTTTTTAGCTGCTTGATAAACACCCTGTGCTTGCTGATCATTATTTGCAAAAACAACATCACACTTTTTTCCTGAGTTAAAGAAATCTGTTGTAATATTCATTGATTTTTCCATTTCCCAATCTCCATTTATGACATCAACGAGTGTAACTTTATCACCAAATTCCTTCATTGCCTTGTCTACACCTTCTCTGTATGCTTCTGTAACACCATCACCTTTTTTACCAGCAACATATAGAAGCTTTGAACCTGGAAGCTTTTCAGCAACATATTTAATAGCTGCATAACCAATATCTGAATATACACAACCTACTGCTGAAATATAATTTAAAGATTGCGTAGCAGGAGCTTGGTTTTCAACTGTAACTGGAATGCCAGCATCATTTGCCTTTTTAATAAGTTGATCTGCCTGTTCTGCTGAAATTGGGTATATGGAAATTCCATCAACTTTCTTTGCAATAAGCTCGTCCATAAGTGTAAGTGACTTTTCAAGGCTATCCTCAGAATCAAGAATTATAGTATCTGCGCCTACTTTATCAGCAGCATACTTAAATGCATCTACGCTGCTTTTATTCCATACATCCTTCATATTACGAGCGATATTCCCAAAAACAAGTTTCTTATCACTTTTTTCATTTGTAGTGCTGGATGAATTAGCGCCCTTTGTTGATTCATTTGAGTTCTTAGATGAACTGCCACATGCAGTAAAAGAAGTCATAAATATTACCGTCAGAACTAAAGCAAGAAATTTTTTCATAATAATGTACCCCCTCTAAAAATTTTTATGTAAATTTTTATATTTGATATCCGAGTGATTTTAAATAATCACCGGAATACCTAACAGCATCATTGACTTCATTTATATCTTTTGCACCCTTTTGTGTAAATTCTATTTCAATACTTAAAGGACAATAATTTTTATATGCATCTAGTTGTGATAAGATTGATGGAAAATCTATATATCCTTTTCCCAGTGCTGGGAAATTCCATTCATTATTTGCGCCAGCTTTATCCTTAATGTGCATATACAAAATCTTATCAATACACTTTTTTATATCTTGCGTAGGGTCAACATTTCCGTAAAAAATAGCATTAGCCGTATCATAATTGATCCCAACGATTTCTGAAGACACTGCATCTACAATTTTTTCCATTATTGAAGCTGTTGAATATGCTCCATGAATCTCTAAAACAAGTTTAAGATTATTTGCTTTAAGTTCAGGAATTAAGCTTTTTATATTTTCAGTTAATAACTTTAATGAACTGCTTTTATTACTCCCAAAATGAGCTTCTCCTATCGATGTTACTATGTATTTGCTTTCAAAAAATCCAGCTAAGCGGATATTATCTACAAAATCATGTAATCTATCCTCATCCAATAAATTGCAATGTCCACTGAAACCAATTACACTTAATCCCATTTCCTGTATTTTCAATTTAATGTTATAAAGTTCTTTAAAGCTCATTTCTGGCATTACATGCTCTGTCCAACCTTTTGTTGCGGTAAGTTCTATATACTTAAAACCTGCTTCAGCTATGCCACTGAGCGCCTCATTGAGTGAATAACCATGATAACAATTGGTATTTACAGCAACAATTCTTTCCATATTAATACCTCCATTTATAGTTAAATTTAAAAATTAATATACTATAGATTTCATTCACTTATATAAATAAATCACCTGTAGGATTTTCGGTAATAACCAAAAATTTATCTAAATAAATTTTTGCTGCACCCTTTACTTTTGCATTCTCATTTTGTTTGGCATAACGTAAGGAAACATTATTAACAAGGCGCGTAAAGCCATTGGATAACATATTTTTCTTAATCTCACTCATAAAATAGTCTCCTAATTGTGCTCCCCTTCCACCCAAAACTATAAGTTCTGGATTATAAAGACTGATAAGGTTATTTAAACCAAATGCAAGATCCTCTGCAACCATGGATACTGCAGTTATTGCACATTCATCTTTAAGGTTAACTGCCTGCCTAACTGTATTAAATTTTATTTCTTTTGATGGTATATGTGCTAAGACAGACTCTGGAAATTTATCTTTTGCTAATTGCTCCACCCTATGCCCTAGCGCATTTTCCCCCACCATAAGCTCGAAACAGCCCCTATTGCCGCATCTACATTTCGGTCCATTACGATCAATAGAAAAATGGCCAAATTGAGTTGCCATACCATTTGAGCCTCTAAGGAATTCGCCATTCATAAATAGTGTGGCACCTACCCCTTCTTCAATATTGACATAGACAAAATTCGACTCACGTATATTTGAAAATATTTTTTCGGCATATGCTAAACATGCTGTATCATTTAGAAAAGCTACTGGTATATCTTTAAATTTCTTTTTCAATTCGCTTACAATTGTATTATTTTCTTCTATATTTATAACTGTTGATATTATCTGTTTACTTACTGGATCAATCATTGCCGGAACAACTATACATAACCCAAGTAAAATATTATCTCCTTTTATTTCTGAAATAATGTTCTGGTCAATTTGATTACAAATTTCGTCAATGCTCCAGTTTTGCAAATCAAAAGTTGAGAAAGATTCTTTCACTATGGTACAACCTGCTCCAATAATCACACATCTGATGCCTTCTCCTGTCCAATCAACAACGCCAATAAAAGTTTCAGCATCATTTACAAAAAGCATATTAGGTCTTCTACCTATTGAATTTATGTCGCTTGCTCCCCCATCAACCACAAATCTCATCCTTATAAGCTCATCTACCAGTGAGGATACAGTTGCTCTGCTCAATTCAGTTTCTTTCGCTAATTGTGCCCTTGAAATTCCGGGTTCATTTCCGATGGTGGTATATATCCTTTTAAGGTTTGTTTCTTTTATTATTTGTTGGTTTACTATTTTCACTGGTATCCCTCCATATACTTAGTTCGTTCACTAAACTAACTAAATCATACCACCATTTTTTATAAAATTCAATAAGTTTTTAATTTTTTTTAATCGGGACGCTTACTTGATGCCTTTATTAATTGCAAAAATAAATTAGAGCCTTTTTTAGTTCTCGGCCTAATTTAACCCTGCAAACTTTTATTGCATTAATTATTTGTTTGATGAAACCTAGGGGATTTTTGTAACTAAGAGAAGCTGCCGCAGGAAAATGTTGATGTGAAATCCTGAAAATGAAAAACGGGCGAACCATGTTCACCCTACGAAAATAATTTTAAATTACTGGATAATTACTGCCCTAATTATGAGCAAACATAATATACACTTTCACAATTAATTAAATATATAATACAGTTTAAAAGCTTTTACCTTTTGAGCTTTTAATTGTCTTGAAATAAAGCTCTCTCATTCCCTCAACTTTATCGCAAATAGGCTTTAAATTGCAGCTTTGACAATCTAAATTCATATCGTTTAATAAATGATTCAAAGTTTGGGTAATTGCATCAACCTTATTAGCATATTCAGTAAGCTTTTTAAAATCAGCTATATTTTGCGTAATAAAAATTATATATTCCTTGGGGGACAAATAACAACTTTTGGGCATAAGGACAAGTCCCCATCTAAAGCAACTTAGCGCGCATTAGGAATTATTTGTCCCTTATAATTGATTGCACGATTAAATACGTGATGCAAGATTATAGGCTGCCCTTGATGCTTCTAAAATTCGTCCTGCTTTTGCACTATCTCCAATATTATAAAGCTCAGGTGCTATGTGCAATTTTTGTGCCTCAAAGAACATAGTTTCATTTGCTCTGCCGCCCATGGCTAAAACAACTAAGTCAGCATCTAAAGCTTGGTCAACAGTTTCATTTCCTATTTCCTTAGCCAAAGGATTAGGAATATTTGTAGGTAAAATTGGCTGCCAAGTATTATATGGATTTGGAACACCCTTTGAAATATTTTTATTAATAATTACTTTATTAGTATCAAATGATGTTACCTTAGCACAATTTATAAGCTCAACGTTTTCTTTATCTAAGTAGTGAATGAGATGACCACGATTTGCAGTACATACACCTTGCATAATGTATGGAAGCATTTCAACTACTTTTACATCACGGTCATATTCATATTTAAGCCAATATGCAGTTTCGCATCCAACTACTCCTCCGCCAATGATAACAATTTTTTTAGCATCACCCATAAGATTTGGATTAGCCAATAAATCCGTAGCTTGGGCTACTTTAACCTTTTCAATACCTGGTATTCTTGGAGTCCCATTTTTAATACCATAGGCAAATACTACAGCATCATAATTCTTTGACTTTAATATTTCAGGAGTTACTTCAGTATTTAAGCTAAGTTTAAAATTAGGAAGTGATTCAGCCTCTTTAACGGCATTTTCAAGGTAATTAAGATAATTTTTAAGATCAAATTTAATCTTTGGAGTACTTCCGCATATTATCTTTCCCCCTAATTTATCGCTTTTTTCAATAAGTTCAACATTATGTCCACGTTTTACTGCAGTTAAAGCAAATATAATACCTGCTGGACCTCCGCCAACAACGCAAATATTTTTCACCTTTTCTGCCTTTGGTAAAACTTGTGGTAAGACATCTTCAAATCCTGTTCGTGGGTTTACAGCACACTGTGGATGTCCACCTTCAACGAACTCATTTATACAGCCTTCCTGACATCCAATGCATGGACGAATTTTTTCTACTTCTCCAGCATAGGCTTTATTGCACCATTCTGGGTCAGCAAGCAGTGGACGAGCAAGCATAACCATATCGCATGCACCATCTCTAAGTGCCTTTTCAGCTAAATCAGGGTAACCTAACTTTCCTACTGCAACAACAGGAACTTCTACACCTGCATTAGATAAAATACCTTTTTCCTTAAAGTACTCCTTAGCAGTTCTTGAAATATCAAGGAAACAGCCTGCAGGCATACTTGATGGCGGATGCGGCAGCCACCAGTTATCATAGCAACCTAAGTCAACGTCAAAAATATCAACGCCAGCCTTAACAAGATTCCCCATATAATTTAATGTATCATCAATAGTACGACCGTTTTTGAACTTTCTAAGCTGTTTAACATTCATTCCCTCTTCTCCGTATGTCTCGTTTAATGCAAGAGATAAATCTATACGGTACATAATAGGATAATAAGGTCCAACTCTTTTACGCATTTCAGTAACAATATCAATACCAAATTGCTGCCAATTAGAATATCTGCCCATTTTACGGCGATTGAAAGCTGGATTTGTCAGTTGTTCAAGTAAGTACCCTTCATGACCATGCAAATAAACACCGTCAAGACCGCACTCTTTAGCATCAGCAGATGCTTGTCCTGCGTTTTTAATGATTTTTTTAAGTTTTCCACCTGTAAGACGCATACAAGGAATCTCAGATATGTAAAAGTTGGGGTTAAATGAAGCCGAAACAGGGAATTTCTTATCAACAATAACACACTGCGGATTTCCTACTCTGCCTAAACCAGGTGTAAGTTGAATAAATATTTTACTTCCAAAAGCATGGCAACCCTGCGCTAAATCTCTCCATCCCACAAAATTAGTACGTGTACCATCTATACGTGGAAAATACGAAAGATTATGAGGTTCTGTAACAGTGTTATCAATGCCATGGCTTATAGGAATTAAACCTGTAGTAAGTAAACCAGCACCACCTTTTGCACGTGCAAAGAAATATTGCAGCATCTTATCATTAGGTCTTCCTGTTTCCTCACACATATCAAGGTTTCCCATGGGTCCCATGACAATTCTGTTTTTAATAGTTATACGATTTACGTTAATTGGTGAAAAAATCGCATCATATGGATACAGCTCCTTAGTCATATAAGCTGTACCACCTGCTTTATTATCACATTCCCCCTGTACCCAGTTGCCATAACTATCAACTAATTTTTGAACTTTAGGATCAGTTTTCATACATACCTCCATACTCATTAGTAGTACTTTCAGAAATTCCGAAAGCCCGATAAAACATTTAATTTTCTGACTTTTTCACACAGCCCATAATCATACCATGTTATCTTAATATAGGTATAATTATCCACATGATTTTAACATGTTTTATAATTATGTATTTTTGTGTATCAGGCTGCATCTCTATAACAAAAGTATATGTTAATTTTATCGCAAGTATACTGCAAAAAGCAAAGCAATATTTAATTGTACTGACATTCATAATTTAGATTTAATACACCGCTGCGAT
>DHBY01000093.1:8790-9399 GCA_002398845.1 Firmicutes bacterium UBA4916
TTTAGATTTAATACACCGCTGCGATAAGGAAAATATATTCCATTCACCTTTCCCATTTGCAAAGATGTTCATTCCATATATTTTTCTTATCTCCGCTACAATTTGTTCATTAATGATTTTAAATTACAAATTCCAGTCAATTGTACACTAAACTTACTCATTTCAAAAATTAAAATAGGACTAAGGGATTTCTCCCAAGGTCCTACTTTATACAAATTATTATTTTCTAATTTACCAAACATTCCACACATTTATTCACTACATCTATCAAGTAACTGTCACTCTCATCCAAATCAGCAATTAAGTAACTGTCCCGTTTCTCTTTATATATCAAATAACCGTCACTCTCATCTACCACTGTCCCCAAACCTCAGAGGCTTATTGCTTTAAAAATTATATTTCTTCATATGTATTTTTTAAAAGCAGTGCATCCTTTTCCAGAATAGGACTTTCGCATATTATACACCCAGCACATTTAAAATCTTTTAGTGCTTTAAGACAAAATTTATAATTAAAATCGCTTTCGCTAAAAGGAAGATGATTTCTTTCACCCTTTACACTATAATTTATTCCACTCATATGAATATGCATATCCTTAAGTGCCTCATC
>DHBY01000043.1 GCA_002398845.1 Firmicutes bacterium UBA4916
TTTCAGTGGTCTCGGACAGTCCCCCCTTGCATTTTTGTCCCATTATATATTATAATACTTAAACTCTATATTGCACCATTTTCCACAAGTTTTCCCTTGATTTCTTTATTTGCTAGCTCAACGCAGCGTCTAGCAAGTATCAATGTAGGATCTATATATTCCTTTTTCATATTATAAGTACTAGCTAAGCTATCAACTAATACTGGTAACTCGGTGCATCCTAAAATTATTGGTATATTTGTATTCTTTGTATATCTATTCACAAGAGATTCAAATTCTGCTAGGGTTATATCAATTTTCGAAGATTTTACCTTATATATCCAGTTCATAATAATTTGTTTATCTATATCATTAGGCTCTATTATTTTTAAATCATATTCTTTGAATATCTTATGATATATTCCAGATATATAAGTTCCTTCAGTAGCAAGGAGTAGGTAATCTTTATTATCTGGATAATTATTTTTTAAATAAAATGCTGTTTCATATATCATATGAATTATTTTTACCTTTGTATATTTTACTATATCATCATAAAAGTAATGTGCTGTATTGCAAGGTATAGCTATATAATCTACTCCCATGGCCTCTAGTTTAATAATGGATCTTATCATTTCTATTCTAGGGTCTTCTCCATAGCCATAAATATATTGGGTCCTATCTGGTATATTTGTATTATTATCAATGATAATATGTAAATGTTCTTGATCATTAGTTGCGTAGGTAAGATTAATAATTTTTTTAAATAGATCACAGGTTGCTTCAGGACCCATGCCTCCTAATATTCCTAAAATCATTAATTTCATCACCTCAATCTATAATACAAAATGTGCCATCCTTAATACTTCAAAATAGTCATCTGTATTAAAAAGTAAAGTATTGCTATCTAACTTCTTCATTCCAGGATAATAGGACATTTTATTTGCATAGTTATGCTCCTTAAAGCAAATCTCTACTTTAAAGCTTTCTGGTAATTCTATTTTAGCTTTATTTAAATCTTGCTTTAGGGATTTTTCTGCATTCTCTTTTATTAACCTTAATGATTTTTCAGTAGATAAACAAGTACAAGATGATCCAATTCCCTCTTTCACCGATACGGTATATAGTCCTGGATGAATTTTCTTACTATCTTCACATAGCATTTTGTCTCCCGTTAATAACACTGTTGGTACTCCTTCATATGCTGCAACATAGCTATATAGTATAAATTCACTACCATATTCTTCATTAATCTTTATATATAAGGGCCTAGATGTGATGGTATGGGACATGGGATTGCCTTCTCTGCCTGCCGAGGAATGATATCCAATAAACATGGCAGCATCAAAAGTATTATCTATTCCCTGAACCATACTATAGGGATGTCCAGACCATCCCCTAATTAATTTTGCACATTCAGGTAATTGTGTTATATCAATATTTGTTGCTGGACCATGAGCATCCTTTATTACTATTTCATTAGCACCTGCTGCAATTGCCCCTTCACAGGCAGCTACAACTTCCTTTGTCATTTGTCCCGCATGATATCTATAAAACTCTTTATCAGGATTGCATTCATCCCATTTTATAGTAGAGGTAATCCCCTCCATATCAGCACTTATAAATACCTTCATAGTTTCTCCCCCCCTTATTTAGAGCTTCTATTTATAATTGTCAAAGTAATCCTTAAGCGTTTCCCTTGTTCTTCCCTTTATTCCCTCCACTTTATTGGAAGTAATCATAGAATTCAAAATTGCTTCCTCTTCACATTCAGCTACAGCTCTAAATATCAGATTAATTCTATTTTCATTTAAAATTTTAATATGAGCTATATCTTCTTTTTCATCGTGCTTAATAATATTTGCAGTAGAAAATGCAATGGTTACTTCTCCACTTCCATGGCTAAAATAAGAGCCTACTCTAGCTAGCCCTACAGCAGTTCTTTTAGATATTCTTTTTAATTGCCTACTGCTCAAGGGAATATCTGTAGCTATAATGGAAATTATAGACCCCTTATCTGCTTGAGCTTTTACCTCTAATTCCTTAGATATCTTTTTGCCTATCTTTTCACCATCAATAGTCAAATTTTTTAGTAATCCATAGTTGGATAGTACTAATATCCCTAAGGTATAATCCTCCCCATCTAAATTTATAACTCGTGAAGCAGAACCGATACCCCCCTTAAGCTGATGACAGCTCATTCCTTTCCCTGCACCTATATCTCCTTCTTCAAAATCAATCTTGACATCTTCAATAGCTCTATAAACATGATTATTTTTTACAGCCCTTAGTTGGATATTATTCAAATAACTATCATTACATTCACATATAACTGGATTAAAAGTTTCTAATTCTACATTTTCCTTATTGCATTCCTCTATCATGTAATCCACAACTGCATCATAAACCAATCCAACATTCAAGGTATTAGTTAAGGCTATAATGGATTCTAATGTTCCTAATTCATCAATCTGTACTAAACCTGTAGTTTTTCCAAAGCCATTTAATACATAGGAAGCTGCAACAAGTTTATTCATATAAATATTCTCTTCCATAGGAAGTATTACAGTTACACCTGTCTTAGACTCTTCTGTATCAATAGTACAATGCCCTACTCTAACACCCTTTACATCGGTAATTTTATTTAATCTTCCTTTTGGTAGTTCTCCAATACTAACTCCATAATCTTCTATTCTTTTTTGATTAATCATATGCCTCACCCCTTTTAATATTGGTGCAAATTGCATGCCCTATTTCATTAAAGCACAGTGCCTATTTCTTTTATCTTTACTAAGTCTTCCCTATAATCATCATGGTCTGGGTTTAGGCTGTTTATTACCACCCCACCAGAAGCTCCCGTAGAGTGAACATATTTATCGTTTCCTATATACATAGCTGTGTGGCCTGGCCAATATAACAAATCACCTAATTTCATTTCTTCCTTTTCTATTCTCCTCATACCAAATTCTTCTTTTATTTGGGCATCTCTATATATTGTCACTCCATTTATTAAATAGGCTATAGATGTAAGACCTGAACAATCTATACCAAATGGAGTTTTGCCACCCCATCTGTATTGAGTGCCTAAATAAGATAAGGCCGTATCTACCACTTTTTTTCTAAATTCATTTTCTATAATTTCCCCGCCCTGTCTTATCCTTTCCTTTATTAACTCCTTCCTAATCCAACCTTTCTCTCCAGTGGGCATAATCATTTCTACCCAATTATCCTTAGTCTCTCCAGTAAGATTGACAATAGCTCCTCGGGTTAATAGCTTTATGCCATAGCTCTGATATTTTGGCTCCTTCATCACATCTACAATACCCCATGATACTATATGATTAGCTTCCTTGTCCCACTTTTTAGCTATTTCACTATCCAATAATAAATACTTTTCATAAATATATCCTCTATATCTATAATCCGTTTCTACATAGTACCAACCATCTTTTTCTTTCCTAAGTATTGTTACTAACCTTCCAAAGATGGTTTCATCAGCTGCTTCCTTTTCAAAACCTATTCCTTGTTTTAAAGGTCCTATAGTGGTTTTAATAATTCCTAGTCTATTCTTCATATTGTTCCTCCTTTCCTTTCCAAATTCAACTCATAAATTTTTTACTTCTAATAAAATTTCTTTGCTGCTGTTTTTCATTATACTTCCCCCTTCCATTGTCTACGTAATGCTTTTATGGATTCGGGGGGCTCAACTTTTGGTGCCCTAGGGTCCAATAGCCAAGTCTTAGCCTTATGAGTAGGACTTACATCAAAATAAGGTGGTCTCTTAACAAAATCTATTTTTAAAGCTTTTTCATTTCTAGGAGCAAAGGCATCTCCTTTTATTTCATTAAATAAGTTTGGAGGCGTCCCCTTAATGGCATATAATGGTTCTCCTTTTACCCCTAATTGAGGTAATGAAGATAATAATGCCCAAGTATATGGGTGCCACGCATTATAGAATACCTCTTCACAAGTTCCAATTTCAATTATATCACCAGCATACATTACAGCAATTCTATCAGCTATATTAGCTACCACTCCTAAATCATGGGTAATATATATGATAGTTAGATTGTATTTTTTCTGTAAATTTTTCAAAAGTTTAAGTATTTGAGCCTGTATGGTTACATCAATAGCAGTAGTTGGTTCATCACAAATTAGCACTTTAGGTTTACATGCTACTGCAATAGCTATGACAACCCTTTGCCTCATTCCTCCAGAAAATTCGTGAGGATACTGATAATATCTTCTCTCTGGTTCTTGTATCCCTACATCATTTAATATTTCAATTACAGCTTTTTTTGCTTCTTCCCCCTTTAGTCCTTGATGGAGCACTACTGCCTCCTCAACTTGATTGCCAATGGTCTTAAGAGGGTTTAAAGAAGTCATAGGTTCTTGAAACACCATGGCAAATTCTTTTCCTCTAATCTTTATCCAATCATCTTCCGTTTTATATTTTGCTAAGTCCTCTCCATTATACATTATACTTCCTGAATCTATCCATCCATTCCCATCTAATAATCCCATAAATGTCTTAGTGAAAACGGATTTCCCTGCTCCTGATTCTCCAACAATGGCTAGACTTTCACCTTCATAAAGGTCTAATGAAGTTTCTCTAATTGCAGTTAAAACCCTACCACGCAAATTAAATTTAACTACTAAATCCTTAACCGATAATATTACTTTAGAGTTTGTCATAATTCTCACCTCCTACACGTGATTTCTTGGATCAGCTGCATCAGCAAAAACATTACCAATTACATAAAATGATATGGTAATAAGGGAAAGTGCTATAGCAGGAAATATAAGCTGATAACGTAATGATGGAACCATCATTACCCCTCTACCTTCATTAACTAAATTCCCTAAAGATGGTATGGATTTAGGAAGTCCTAAACCAATATATGTTAGAAAAACTTCTGAACCTATGGCAGCTGGAATAGCTAAAGCCATTCTTAACATAATGACAGAAACCAAATAGGGAAGTAAATTTTTAAATATAATTCTAGATATTGGAGTCCCAAGGCATCTAGATGCTAGATTGTATTCTCTATCTCTAATGATTATAATCTGATTACGAACAAAACGAGCCATGCCTAACCATCCAGTCATACACATGGCAAATACCATGGTAGATACACTAGGTTTCATTATATAAGTTAGTAGAATTAAGACGACGGTCGTAGGTATATTATCTAAGACATTATAGATTTCGGTGATTATAGATTCTAGTTGTCTTACATAACCCCATAATGCTCCTACGATAATACCGATTATGGCTTCCCAAAATCCTACTAAGAAACCAATTAATAATGAGGTTCGGGTACCACTCCAAATACGGGCCCAAAGGTCTTGACCAATAGAATTGGTTCCAAACCAAAATTCAAAATCTGGTGGATGATTTCTTAGCTGCATATTTGTATTTCCGTCAATATATATTTTAGTAGGGGATTTCTGTTTTGGCAAATAAGGTTGAATAGTAGTAAAAATAAGTAATGACATCATTAGTATTAAAAAAAGCACTGCAATTTTACTCTGCATAAATACCCGTACCGTAGAATGCCAATATGAATAATTTGAATAACCCGTTAGTTCTGCCTTAGAATCATCGAAATCCGCAAATTCAAATAGGGAATCTTCTATACCATCGGATAATTTGTTTATCTTTGAGTTGCCCATTATCTAGCACCTTCCTTTTTTTCTAGGGTAATTCGTGGGTCAAGGGTTACCATAAGTATGTCCCCTAAAAAAAGGCCAATTATACCTATCGAAGAATAGATGAGGACTAATGCCTGAACTAGTGGATTATCCTGTCTCTGTATAGCATCCACTAATAGTCCACCCATTCCAGGTATTGAGTACAATGATTCTATATAGATTGAGCCAGATATGGTGTATAAAAGGGAAGATGGTAAATATTGAGCCATAGGTACAAAAGCATTTCTAAGTACATGTTTTACCATAATTGATTTATTTTTCAAACCTTTAGCTTTTGCTAATTTTACATAATCCTTATTCAATTCATCTACCATATATCGTCTTATCCACATAGCATAAGAGGCTATGCCACCTAAAGACATGGAGGCAACTGGTAGAATCCAAGAAGATGGTATTTTAGGATGATATAGAATTTTTAAATTAAAAATATCCGTAACATATAATTGAATAAACAAATAATAGACTGCTGCTGGAACTGCATTGATGAAAACAATATATCCAGTACCAAGTTTATCCCAAAATCTATTTTTACTTCTTGCCATAGATATTCCAAGAGATATTCCTAACACTAAAGATATGATCATAGCAGCTAGTCCAAAACGTATTGAATAAGGTATCTTGGTTTTTAGTATTTCTGCCACAGGCACTTTAGGCCTGTATATTATAGATGTTCCCAAATCTCCTTTTAAAAGGCTTGCATAAAAATTTTTAAGTTGAATAGCCAATGGATCCCTAAGTCCCATGCTAGTTAGTATAGCTTCTCTTTGTGCTACATCAAGTTTTTCATATCCTTCGCCAAAATATCCTTCTTCAGGCATAAGTCGCATGAGAAGAAAAACTACCGTTAATACAATAAATAATGTTACTAAAGATTGAAATAATCTTTTTAATGTATACTTTAACATGTCCCCCCCCCTTTAATTACGGTTTCCACGCTATATTTAATACAATTATAAAAATTATTATTTATATTTTCTTTTAGGCGGCCAACGGCCGCCTAATATTTAATGCATATTATCAAACTATTTAGATGCCTTTTTCAAAGCTGCTGCTCTTTCCTTTTCCCATTTCTCTAACCCTTCATTAAACCCATCCGAATTCATAGGTTTTTCCATAACCCTTTGGCCTTTAAACCTTTCTCCTGATACTCCAAAAGGTGAATATAGTGATTCAAATGGGTTAAGCAAAGAAGCTGAATATCCTCCACCACCTACGGCATAAGGGATAACAAAAGCCTGGTCTATAAAGTAAGCTTCTGCCTCAGCAAATAGATTTAAACGTTTTTCTATATCAATAACTTCAGCTTTTGCAGCATCTACCATGTTTTCATATTTATTCTTGCCATTAGATTCCTTGTATCCTTCTGCTAAATTAGGCCAATTATAGTTACTATCTGGATTAAATGGATCTGTGTATGTTTCAGGGTCAGCATAGTCTGGCCCCCAGTTGCATTCAAGAAATGCGTAGTTCCCAACTCTTCTTACTTCTTGTAAAAATCCTGTTGGTGGCTTAGGATCTATTATTACATCAATATAATCTGTTCCCAATAGATTTTCAAGTTGTTGTTCCACTACCTGAGCTCTATTTGCCCAATCAGAGCCACCAGTATTGTAAGGCATTAATACTTTAACTGGAAATGTAACCTTTCCTTCTAATTCAGCTAAAGCTTTTTCCTTATGTTTTAAGGCTAAATCCTTATTAAAGGAATCGGTGTCTGAAATTTTTTTCAAATCTCCAAGTTGAGTATAATCTACCCCGTCTAAATCCACAAAGTTCTTTGGAGTTATGGTATTGGATATCCTCTTTTCAGGATCATAGGGTTCTGCAGTTAACATTGCTGCTTTCCTGTCTAAAGCATGGAATATAGATTTACGGAAGTTTAAATTATTTACTGCTACCTTCCAGTTATCTGGTTCATATTCTTCTGGGAAATTAGGATCAAAGTTAAAGCAGTAGAAATAAGAGTAGAATCCTGTCCTATTTGGATGAATTTTGGCTTCCTTTTCAGGATCCTTCATCCACTCATCAAGAACATCCGTTGAAATATCAGCATAGCTTATTTCTCCACGTAAGAACAGTTCTGGAGCCAAAGTCCCTGCTTCTTTATTGTAGATATAATTTATGGTTTCAATGTGAATATTTTCTTTATCCCAATATTTATCATTTGCTACAAGTACCCTTCTATTTTGTGGTTCGAAAGCTTCCATTATATAAGCACCATTGTATAGAAAGTTGATATTATCTGTACCAAATTTATCTCCTACTTCCTCTAAAAATTGTCCATTAACTGGGAAGAAGCATACATAAGTAAGCATAGATAAGAAATAAGGGGTTGGTCTTTCAAGAGTGTATTCGAGAGTATATTTATCTATAGCCTTTACTCCCACTTGTTCAAAATCTGTAATCTCTCCATTATAATAGGATTCTGCATTTTTAATGACATCATATGCTATATTGGCTGTGGCGGATTCGTTATTAGGATTTAAAATATATTTCATAGCATCAACAAAATCCTGAGCCGTAACTTCTGCATATTCTTTTCCGTCATGGGTTATCCATTGAACCCCTTCTCTTAATTTAAATGTCCAAACCAAATTATCTTCAGATAAACTCCACTCAGTTGCTAGTCCTGGTTGTGCAACTCCATATCTATCATAATCTATTAGAGTATCAACTAAGTTAGCGGCTATTGCAAATTCAATTGTTGTAGCAGTAACCAAATAATTTAATGTTGAAATTTCTCCAGAGTAAACTGTTGTATATTCTTGAACTTGAGCTATATTGTCCCCCCCTGTTTTTTTACCAGTACAACCAGTTAAAATTATTAACAGCGCCATAATTAAAACTATTAACCTCTTCACATTACCCCTCCTTAAAAATTTCAAGTAATATTGAAAAATAAAACTTTTGAAACCAAATGCTTAATCTACGATGCTAAACGGTTTCCCCCCTTTATAATTTAATTATGAGAAACTTTTAATCTAAATTTTCGGCTATCCCTTTAATTAAAGCAAAAAACATGCCACTGCTCAAATTAAGCATTCTTATACCTTTTAACTGCTTTTATAATTATTGAATGTTTTCACTGACGTGAATATTCCAAAAATTTGAACTGCTTAGAAGGGTTGTCTTAATATTACTTCCTACAATCCCGAACAAAATCTCATTACTAAATGTTTTCCGTATAATAGGAACATTTCCCTCTAAGTAAACTACATTTTAATAGATTTCATATTTTCTTAATTTGTCATAAAAAGTAGTCTTGCTAATGCCTAAAGCTTCCATTGCCTTTTTCTTATCACCATTATAATAAGCCAATGCTCTTTCTATAGAATCTTTTTCACAATTATATACAACTTCTTTTAATGGTATAATTTCCTTATTATCAAATTCTTCTTTACCAATATTTAAAGCTATATGCTTAGATAAAATGGTACTGCCTTCTGTTAAATTAATGGCTCTTTCTAATATGTTCTCCAATTCACGTACATTCCCTGGCCAATTGTATTTGGTGAGTAGATTAAGTGCTTCTGCTGAAATCCTCTTATTTCCACCTCCTATATCTTTCAATATCTTAGGTAATATATACCTAACTAAAGGATGGATGTCTTCCATCCTTTCCCTCAATGGAGGTATCCATATAGGAAACACATTGATCCTATAATATAAATCTTCCCTAAACCTACCTGCTGCCATTTCTTCCTCTAAGTTTTTATTAGTAGCTGCAATAATTCTTACATTGACTTTGACCTTTTCAGTTCCACCTACTCTGTAGAAGCTCTTATCTTGAAGAACTTGCAATAGTTTTACTTGCAATGTCAATGATATATCCCCTATTTCATCTAAAAATATGGTGCCTTCATTGGCCATTTCAAAATACCCTATTTTGCCCTCTTTTCTTGCCCCTGTAAATGCTCCTCTTTCATATCCAAATAACTCCGATTCCAGTAAAGTTTCGGGAATTGCCCCGCAATTTACATGGATAAAAGGTTTTTCTTTAAGCCTACTATTTTCATGGATTGATTTTGCTAATATTGTTTTACCTGTGCCAGATTCGCCAAGTATTAAAACTGTAGAATTGGTTTTAGAAGCCTTTAAGGCTAGCTTTTTCACATACTCTATTTCTTTACTTTCTCCGATGATATTGGGAAATGCTTTTTCTAGGAGGTTTTCCTCTCTTAACTTTCTTTCCATTTTTTCTAAATCTAAAAGGGCTTCATCTCTTTCTCTAATAATTCTTTTGATTTCAGAGATATCTTCTACTTTTAAAGCTGCACCAATTCTATGTCCATCTTTATCTACTGGAATAAGGGTACACATAGTTGGAAATCCATTGATTTCTTTAAATTCATCTATATAACTAATATTTTCACCTTTTGCTACTCCATAAAACTCTTTTATAGTTGAACTTCCCTTGTGAATTTCAAATATTCCCTTTCCAATTACATTGAGAATTTCAGACTTTTCTCCCTTTGCCCTATATTCGTACCCCTTCAATATATCATTTAAGCTCTCTCCCCTAGCAGTATATCCTTGAGCTTGGTAGAATTTCATCTTTTTAGTTTTTCCATCTAATATGACCATATGACCTATAGCATTGATATAGCTCATTGAAAACTTTATATTGTTTGCTTCAATGGTAATAATCTTATTTATAAAATCTATGATTACGCCTAAATCAGTTCCTAAGTAATCGGTTCTTAGCTTTAGGGTATCTTCCATATTGTCTTCTTTCAAATACTTGTATACAGGAGCTATACCTTTTTCCTTAAAAACTCCTATTGCTATTAATGCATCTCCTTTTTCTATGTTTTTATCCCCTATCCCTAAACATTTAAGGAAGTTGGAATCTAAGTTTCCATCATCTCTTCCCAAGGAGTTATCTCCAATTATTACAATATCCCCTCTATTTATCTGCCCTTTTCCATGACTTATCTGTTGATTATGGATTATACCAAATATCTCCTTGGCCTTATTATTATATATTTTAATTATTCCATTATTATCTATAACGATGAAACCTTCTGACATCATATCGGTAAACATTTTAACATAGTCTTCTGAATTATAAATCATCGAATCACCCTTTGGTCGTATATTAGCCAATATGGCCTGCGTCTGTATAATATATTAATTAAATTATATCATTAT
>DHBY01000059.1 GCA_002398845.1 Firmicutes bacterium UBA4916
TAGGATATACTAAAAAAGGAAGTTGGATCTATTTCATTATAAGAAGGGATGCCATACATCTTCACTAAATATTCGAAGGGCTTAAATAGTTTAATATTTTTAAGCTTTGTTGGAGGTATAAATCCTATGACCTCATCTTTTTCTTTGTACATTGTAAGAATTCCTTCATATTTATTTAGTACTTTTTCTACTTTATTTATGGACTTCTTAGATACCCATCCAGAAAGATAAAAGAATTTTTTAGAGCTGGCCATATATTCCTTGCAATCCTCTATTCTTTCCTTCATACAAAGCCCATTAATTAGCTCTTGAACTTTCACCTCATATTTATTCTTTAATTCCAATAAAGTTCTTCCTAAGATATCTATTTTATCTTTCAATTGTACCTTTTTAGATTCTAAGAACTCTAACATTTCCATAGGAGTTTTAGTATATTCTTCTGGTATTAAAATTCCCTTAAAGTTTAAGGACCTTAATACCCTAGATAGTTCTTCTCTTAAACTAGAGGGATACATTACTAAATAAACTTCCCCTTCTTTACTATTTCCAGTATGAAGTACAATGGCCAATATATTATTATAATTCTTTTTTAATTTTATCTGGTCTTCTTTAGATAAAATTCCAAATCTAAAATCAAAATAAGAAAGGTCTCTCAACTCTTCTATGGGTATGTTGATATTTTTTAATAAGGAAAAATTATCATAGAGTTTATCCGCCTTAACTAATTCTTCTTTAAACAATTTTAATTGTTCATAAGGTCCTTTGACTTCCTCATATATATTGTTTAATTCTAAAGAAATGCTAGGAAAGTCTAGCTTTTCTTTTAATTTTTCCGTACTTTTTTCATCTTCAATATCTAGCATTTGTTTTAATTTCTTCCCTTTTTCAAGGAGTTCTTCATAACTTCTGTCTTTAGGAAAAGGGCTAATATAATTTAAATCAATTGCTTTTTCTAAGTTTTTATCCTGAACATTGAATACAAAACTATTTTCTTCTATTTGAGATAAAGCACTTATTAAATCTACTTCCTCTAAAAGAATAAGATCTTTTAGCACATTATCTACATAGGAAATATCGCCTATTACATTCATCATAACCATTTTTTCAATAGCCATTATCCATCACTCCCTTCAACTTTTCTTACTAAATACTCTTTTGTTTCTCCAAAAGATAGATCATATCTTTTAGCTTCTAGTATAGAAATAATATCCCTTATTTCATACTCCAATAGATGAATATATGCTATAGATAAGGTAATATCCAATTTTCCTTTTTTAAATGCATTTAAAAATTGGTAATATAAGTATCTTTCTATTCTTCTTTCCATATATAGATCTACGTCTTTTTCAGTATCAAATAAAAAACTATATCTAGTTGATAGTACTATTTCTCTTATTCTATCTTCTTTGGAATAGCACATTTCTTTAATTCTTTCATAGCTAAATTCATATCCATTAGCCAAAGTGTAGTTAATAAGTTCTTCAGGAGAAAGATTATAAAACTTAATTCCCCTGTATATCCATTCAATATTTAATAAATCAATATTTTCCCCTAATATTTCTCTAAATAATAAATAGTCTTTTTTATTCAGCTTTAAACTTTGGGTATTTAAAAGATTAAAATATAGTCTATCCAAATTCATTTCCATATAAAATAAAATTTTTCTATGCTCTTCCTTTTCATAAGGCTTTAGAACATCATAATAAATAGTTCCTTTTAGATTTGCAATAAATTCTTCTAGGTTTTTAGATTTAGATAGTTTCCGAGGGTCTAGACTGGAGTAATATTCTTCTAATAAAGTGACTTTCTTTATCTTACTTAAATTTTCTTTTCTCCCTAAAACTCGTAAATAAAGTTTTAAATCCTCTATTTCAAACCTTAATAAAATATTTCTAAATAACCTTTTGTATTCTCCTGTAAAATATGGAATTATCTTTTCATATTCATGTATTAAATATCTTTTTAATTTTGTTTCTACATCTTGAATGTCTTCTAAATCCGCTATGTCCTCTAGGATTTCTTTATAAACTGTATTTTCTTTTAGATAAGAAACCTGATCTTGTACTTTATCTATTTTCATTAAATTTATATAATCCTTTTCCGTTAATAGCTTAGACTTTAAAACCCTTATTTTAGTATTTACGGCCGCAAATCTTCCTTTGCTCCCCATATTCTCCCTCTATTCTTTATCTTTAAATAGACTATGGAATAACTCTTCTATTATATTATCCCTATTTTCCTTATATAAATTATCCATGTTTTTAATAGTCTTTTCTTCTTCCCCTTGAAGTCTTTCTATTTCCTTTTTGCCTTCTTCTACTATTTCCTTATACCTTTCTTCTCCTTCTAGCCTTCCTTTTTCTAAATATTCTTTTTCAAGGCTTTGTAATACTTCTTTTAGCTGTTTTTCTTTATCTCCTATAATTTCCTCTGTCTTTTCTTTTATCTTTACAGTTTCTTTATCTATATTAATTATTCTGTTAATAATCTCTTCCAATTTCACCACTCCTTAACCTTATAAATTATATTATGTGCAACTTCTTTTTATTTATCTTAGATAAAAAAATATGACAGTAGATTTTTCTACTGTCATATTTAAAGGAAGTCTATAAACTTAAGCCTTTTTCAAAAGCTTTTATATTAACTTCATGAACTCTCTCTGGTAAATTTTCTTTTATTAGCTCTATCCAGTCTATGTTTTCAATGCCTAATGCTTTTACTAAGCTTCCTAACATAACTATATTTTGAGCCCTTATTTCCCCTAGTTCTTCTGCAATCTTTCTTGCCTCTATTATCTTTATATTATCTACACTGTCTTTAAGGGATTCAATAATTCCATCTGGGTACTTAGCTAATCCTGATAATACTGGTAATGGATACATTTCCTCATTATTTACTACTAATATTCCATCTTTTTTTAAATGTTTTATATACCTGGCGGCTTCTAGTTTTTCAAAGGCAACTAAAACATCTGCCTCTCCCATACCTATAGAAGGAGAATACACTTTTTCTCCAAATCTTATTTGGGTAGTAACGCTTCCGCCTCTTTGTGACATTCCATGAATCTCCGACATTTTAACATCGTATCCTTCTTTAACAAGTCCTTGGGAAAGGATTTTTGATACGAGGATAGTTCCTTGACCTCCTACTCCTACTAAAAGTAAAGATTTTACCATAGGATCACCTACTTTCTCCGTTAAATTCTATAGACTCAAATGGACAAACTTGAAGACATACTGTACAACCATTACATTGAGCCTTATCTATACTAACTACATTATCCTTAAATGAAATTGCAGGGCAGCCAATCTTCAAACAAGTTTTACACTTTCTGCATTTCTCTTGATTTACTTCACAATAAAGCTCTTTTCTCTTTCTTTGAACATCTTTTATCAGTGCACAAGGTTGTTTTGTAATTATTACAAAAAGCCCTTCTGAGTCATAAGCTTCTTTTACTGCTTTATTTGTTTCATCCAATTTATAAGGATCTATTACTCTAATATTTTCTTCTTTGACACCGACAGCTTTTACGATAGATTCAATATCTACCATCGGTGTTTCTTGACCCATGATATTTTTACCTGTACCTGGGTTTTCTTGATGTCCAGTCATGGCGGTTATTCTATTATCTAATATTACAATAACCATATTGGTACCATTATAGACAGCATCGATTAATCCTGTAATACCTGAATGAAAAAATGTTGAATCTCCAATAAATCCAAATACCTTTTTGTTCCTATCTGCCATTTGATTTACTCTATCAAATCCTATACCTGCTGTTATGCCTGCTCCCATACATATGCTAATGTCTCCTACTCCAAGGGGTGCTGACATACCTAATGTATAACATCCTATATCAGATGTTGAGATTATCTTATCCTTATACTTACTTACTGCATAAAATATTCCCCTATGAGGGCATCCAGCACATAATGCAGGTGGTCTTGCTGGTACATTAATATCTACTTCATAACTTTCTTTTTCTTCTTCTTTTAATATAGCTTGTCTTATGATTTGAGGGCTTAGTTCTCCACACATTGGAATAAGTTCTTTGCCTATACAGTCTATACCCATAGCCTTTACGAAATTTTCAATATAAGGATCGTTTTCTTCTATTACATATAATGTTTCTACCTCATGGGCAAATTCCTTTATTAACCTATCTGGTAGAGGATAGCTAAATCCAATCTTTAAATATGATGCCTTATCTCCAAACACTTCTTTGGCATGAAGATAAGAAATACCGCTAGTAATAATGCCAATCTTTTTATCTCCCCATTCAATTCTATTTAATGGAGTTGTATTTGAATATTCCTTTAATCTTGGAAGTCTTTCATTTTCTATTTCTACGTGTTTTACCTTTGAGTTGGCTGGAACCATTATATATTTTCTAATATCTTTTGTGTATTCTTTGATACCTATCTCTTCTCTTTTCCCTAGTTCTACAATGCTCTTACTATGACAAACTCTAGTAGTTACCCTAATCAATACTGGTGTGTCATAAGTTTCGCTGATTTCAAAAGCGTATTTGACAAAGTCTTTACACTCTTGACTATTAGATGGCTCTACTAAAGCTAATTTAGCATGAGGAGCATATAGCCTGTTATCTTGTTCGTTTTGGGAACTATGGGTTCCTGGTTCATCAGCAGTTATTATAACCATTCCACCATTTACTCCTTCATAAGCCATAGTAAACATAGGATCTGCAGCTACATTTAGTCCCACATGTTTCATAGCTACTAAAGATCTAGCACCAGCAATAGATGCTCCGCTGGCTACTTCTAAAGCTACTTTTTCGTTTGTGGACCATTCTGAGCGTATTTCTTCGTATTGGGAAACGTTTTCTAGAATTTCAGTACTTGGCGTTCCTGGATAAGCACAGGCTATTAAACAGCCTGCTTCGTAGGCTCCTCTTGCAATAGCCTCATTGCCTGTTAAAAGCTTTTTCATGTGCTTGCCTCCTATCTTTATACTCTCATTATATATACTTATTACATTACATTATATCAAATATATTGGAGATTTTATAATAAAATGAAAAATATTTATCAAATATAATATATATTTTAAAAATATACATAAATGTATTAATCTTATTAAGTAGTGCTTTAAATAGGTATAGTAAAAAGTGAATAAAAAAATAAGCACCAACTGGTGCCTATTTTTTTATGGCTATTCTATAGAAATTCTATTTCCTTTAGGGGGAGTTGATTCCTTTTTAGGTAATTTCATATTTAATATGCCATTTTCAAATTTAGCTTTTATATTATCTTGATCTACATCCTCAACATAGAATGATCTAGTAAAGGACCCAAATCTTCTTTCTTGTCTAATATAATTTTCCTTTTCTTCGTTTGTTTCTTCTTTTCTTTCTACAGCTATAGTTAAAATATCATCTTTTATTTCTGCATATATATCATCTTTGTTTACTCCTGGAATCTCAGCTTGTACTAAGTATTCATCATCATTTTCCTTAACATCCACTCTTAATGGATATGAGGATTTATCCTCAAATTCATCTAACATAGTATCAAACATTCTATCAAAATCCCTTTCAAATCTTCTTGGCATCTCTCTTTGCCATTCTCTATAAGGTGTAATTCCAAACATAATATCAACCTCCATATAAAATTTAATTTTATAAAGTTAAACTTTATAAAGTTTAACTTTGACTTTCTTTGACCTTCAATATAAATATACTACCTATTACATTATTATTCAAATACCATATATTATGTTAACCTCCCATTTATTCAAATTAGTTTGACCTTCCTTGACCTTCCTTTCTTTTTCTTATTTAATCTATCTATTATAAATTAAAAAAGCGGAGGGCACTCTCCGTTTTTTAACCTGTTATTTCGCTTATATTATCTTTTTGTATAATTAGTTTTTTTAATATACTTAAATCCATCCTCATTTACAGTTATTATATTGACACTGCCATTCCCTAAATTAAACTTAAAAAAGTATTCCATATTATCAAAAACCCAACTTAAAGCTATTCTTATAACTCCATCATGACATACTAAAAGTACATCTTCACCCTTTTTTACTATTTCTTCTAAAAAAGAAGTAACTCTTTCATAGGCTAATTTTATACTTTCTCCTTTTGGAGTTACGCAGTTAATATAATCCTCATCCCACATTTTAACTTCCTCTGGGAATTCTTCTTTTATCTTTTCATAAGTTTTTCCCTCAAATAATCCAAAATCAACTTCCTTAATCCTTTCCTCTTTCTCTCCATCTAAGCCTAATATTTCCATAGTTTCTATGGCTCTAGGAAGAGGACTTACATATACCTTATTAAAGGATAGTTTTTCTACAAAAGGCCTTATCTTCTTAATCTGTTCTTTGCCCTTATCTGTTAAATGAGTACCCTTTCCACTAAAATTCTTAAGTACATTTTCTTCTGTTTCCCCATGACGTACTAGAATTATATCCACTTTATCACCTCCATGAATGCTATTAATGACACTATTTCACCTAATTCTATAGTGGCTCCGTATACATCTCCAGTGAAGCCATCAATTTTCTTATAGCTTATTATAGTAATTATTTCTCCTACTATAAATGATAGCAGTAAGGGAATCAAATACTTAGGGTCTAATAATACAAGAATTAAAACATATGCAATTCCTCCTAATAGAGCATATCTTTGAGGATTGCTTTTATGGAACATGTCCCCTAATCCATTTTTTCTGCTAACCTTTTTAGTTGACATTATATAGGATATTACAAGGCGGCTATTACCATAGGATAGTGCCAATATCAATGGAATATTTCCCTTAAGATTGGATAGGATGATATATTTCAGAAGAATATCTAATATTATAGCTATTACCCCAAAAGCGCCAATCCTGCTATCCTTCATTATTTCAAGAACCCTTTCTTTGTCTCTATAGGAATAAAAACCATCAGCAGTGTCTGATAATCCGTCTAAGTGAAGACCTCCCGTTGCAATAATCATGGAAAGTACAGCAAAAAAAGAACCTATGTCTTTATTTAAATAACTAAATATATAATAGGTTAATCCTCCAATGCCTCCAATAATAATGCCTATTAGTGGAAAAAAGAAAATGCTCTTTGAAAGATTTCTGTCGTTAAAGTCAACTTGTTTCTTTACTGGCAACCTTGTCAAAAACTGAATAGCTAATACTAGCCCATCTATCATTTTATTTTCACCGGTATGCCACAACATACCAAATAAACCTCACTAGATATAGCCCCTATCCTTTGGTTTATCCTCCCTTGAATATCTCTAAATACTCTCCCTATATGATTATCAGGCACTAAAGAATATCCCACTTCATTAGTAACCAATACTAAATTATATCCTTTATCATCAATAACTTTTATAAGAGAATATAGTTCCCCATATATTTTGTCTTCTACCTTATTTTGTAGAGCATTATTGATATATTCCTTATCCTTTGTCATATCAAACATGATATTAGACGAAAGGACAGTTATACAATCTAAAAGATAATTTTTTTCTTCTCCTATTGCATTTATAAGATCATAATTTCCTTCATAGGTTCGCCAAAAAATAGATCGGTTTTCCCTATGGTGTTTAACCCTCTCTTCCATTTCCTTGTCCCAAATTTTAGATGTAGCAATATATACTACATCTTCTTTATCTTTATATAGGTTTTCTGCAAAGGTGCTTTTACCGCTCCTAGCTCCACCTGTAACTAAAGTTATCATTCTATCACCTCGATTAATTTTTATCTTCTCTTATATCTACTAATATTTCATTATTAATAGAGGCTTCCTCAAAGGTTGCCATATTGTCCATAATATATAATGCTGCATCTATTATCTGGAAAGCTAGCGGGCAGCCTGAGCCTTCTCCCAATCTCATTCCTAAATTTAACATAGGTTTAAGTCCTAATTCCTTAGACATATATATAGCTCCTGGCTCTTTTGATAGGTGGGAGGGAAATATGTATTCCTTTACTAGTGGATTTAGCCTAGTTGCACAAAGAGCTGCTGCTTGGGATATAAACCCATCTATGACTATAGGTTTTTTATTCTTTGCTGCAGACAAGAATAATCCACATATGCCTGCAATGTCAAATCCGCCAACTTTAGATATCACATCTACTGGATTTTCTTTGTTTGGCTTGTTTATTTCTAACCCTTTTTTTATTGCTTCTTGCTTACATTTATATTGTTCTTCTGTAAGGCCTGCTCCTTTACCACTAGTTATTTCAGGCCCAAGTCCTGTGAAAGCACTAAGTACTGCTGCAGAAGTAGTAGTGTTCCCTATTCCTAACTCTCCAGTACCTAAAATATCATAACCCTCCTTAAATAGATTGTCTCCTACTTCTATACCAACTTCAATAGCTCTTACCGCTTCATCATAGGTCATACTTGGTCCTTTTGTAAAATTCTTAGTTCCATAGTTTACCTTTTTGTTTATTATTTTTGGATGGGATATGTCTTCATTTAATCCAATATCCACTATGGTCAAATCCGCATTGGTCATTTTAGATAATACTGAAACCCCTGTGAGGCCCTTGGTCATGTTTTTAGCTAAAACCATAGTGAATGCCTGAGGACAAGCACTTACTCCTTCTTCCACTACTCCGTTATCTGCACACATGACCACAATATTTCTTTTTTTTATTTTGTTGTGGATATTACCAGTAATACCAGCCATCTTTATTACTATTTCTTCTAATTCCCCTAGACTTCCAATGGGCTTTGCTAGGCTATCTAATCTTTGCCTTGCTTTTTCTTTAGCCCCTTCATCTGGTGGTGATATAGATTTTAGGGTTTCTTTTAATAGTTCCATATTTATCCCTTCCTTAAAATAATTTTTATCCTATAATTATTTTATCAGAAATATATAGATTTTTGTAAGATGGATTAAAAAAATAAAACCTGAGCAAGGAAAATCTCCTTGCTTAGGTTTTACTAGCATAGTACCTAGGCTCTTACTAAAAATATAAATACTAAATTTAAGTAAATCTAAATTATGCCCATCTTTGTAATATTCCTGAGAAAAATACTATTAATATTGCTGCTGGAGATATGATCCTAAAGAAGAAAGATAATGCTTTTGTATATCCTACTTGATAAGTTCCGTTGTTAGTAAGTTGATTTTCCACTATTTTTTTATCTAATCTCCAACCAACAAATATGCAGCTAATAAAGGCTGATATCGGCAAGAAGAAATCAGCAGTTAAATTATCTAGAAAATCAAAGAAATTATATCCATGTATAGTAAAATCTAATACAGGACCATTTGATAAGGATGCAAGTGCCCCTACTACTGTAATAAGGCTTGCAGTTATTATAGTTGCCTTTACCCTTTTCATATCAAATTTCTTAACCACATAAGCCACCACTGCCTCTAATAAGGATATAGTAGAAGTCAATGCGGCTAAAGCTATCAGAGCAAAGAACAGAATGGAGAATATATATCCGCCAGGCATTTGGCCAAAAATATTAGGTAAAGTGATAAATACTAATCCTGGGCCACTATTAGGAGCAATTTCAAATGCAAATACTGCTGGAAATATAGCTATACCCGCTAATAATGCAATTGCAGTATCTGCAATACTTACTTTTAAAGCAGTTTTACCTAGTCTTTCCTCCTTCGGAATATATGCACCATAAGTTATCATAATACCCATACCTAAACTCAATGAGAAAAATGCATGCCCTAATGCAGCTAAAACCCCTTCTCTGGTTAACTTTGAGAAATCTGGTTTAAATAAAAAGTCTAAACCTGCCTTACCCCCTGGTAATGTGACAGCTCTAATATCTAATATTATGATAATTACTACTAATAATGGTACTAGTATCTTAGAAAACTTTTCAATCCCTTTTTCTACACCTGCAGCTACTATGAAAGCTGTAATTGCCATAAAGATTGCCAGCCATATAATTGGCCTAATAGGACTAGATATAAATCCTGTAAAATAATCTCCGACCTGAACAGCATTCATGCCTACAAATTTGTTGGTCGCTGCACTTATTATATACTCTAAAGTCCAGCCAGCTATAACTCCATAAAATGAAAGAATCAAAAACGCTGCTCCTACCCCAAGGACACTAGATATATACCATTTACCATTTGGTGCTAAGGTTTTATACGAACCTATGGCATCCTTTCCCCCTTCTCTACCAATTATAAATTCTGCTATCATGACAGGAATACCTATTATTGCAACACATAGTAAATAAACAATTAAAAATGCCCCTCCACCATATACGCCTGTAATATACGGGAACCTCCATATATTACCTAAACCTACTGCCGAGCCAATAGCTGCAGCCAATAAACCAAAGCTACTCTGAAAACCCTCTTTTTTATTAATCCCTGGTTGACTATTCATTCAATTCCCCCCTTGTTTTATTAAGAATATACCCTTTTTTATCTTAAATGTCAAGGAATTTTCTGAATAGTTCAAATTTTAACAATCTTTGTTAAATATATCTCGATTTAATAATAGGGCTATTATGTGTTTTTATTTATGCAAAAAAGAAAAAACCTAACATACGCTAGGCTAATTGTTTGGCGGAGAGAGAGGGATTCGAACCCTCGGCACAGGATGTCCTGTACAGTGGTTTTCGAGACCACCACCTTCAACCTCTCGGACATCTCTCCATTATTTTCTATTTCTTAGTTTTTTAAAAAAATCTTTCATGATTTGTGAACATTCTTCTTCTAATATACCAAAGGTAATGTCCACCCTATGATTAAAATTAGGATTATCTAATAAATTCATTGTAGAGCCGCAGCAGCCCATTTTAGGGCCCTTTGCTCCTATTACTAGTCTATCTATTCTTGAACTGATTATGGCTCCTGCACACATGGCACAAGGCTCTACGGTTACATACATAGTGGAGCCTAATAGCCGCCATCCTCCTAAATATTGACTGGCTTCTTTTATGGCAATAATCTCTGCATGGGCAGTTGGGTCTTTTAAAGTTTCTCTTTTATTATATCCTTTTCCAATTATTTTGCCATTATTAACAATAACAGCACCTACTGGTACTTCATAGGTGCTAAAAGCTTTATATGCTTCTTCTAATGCTAATTCCATATATTTTTCATCCATGATAGACCACCAAAATAAATATGGTGCACCCGAGAGGAATCGAACCCCCGACACACGCCTTAGGAGGGCGCTGCTCTATCCTTCTGAGCTACGGATGCACACTTTGTATTCACATTTATATATTCTACATTAAATTTTAATATTTGTCAATTTGAATTTTCACCCTGTCATCCTGTTATCTTTGAAAATAAAAAGGATAAAAATTCTTTAATATTCCTGCCTATTACTCTAAATAGACCTTCTTTTTTTACATCTTTGTGAACTAATAAATCCATTTCATCTATTACTTCATTATTTTTTAATATAGTTGCCTTCCCTACTTTATCAAATTCCTTTAATGGAAGTTTAATTTCTTCATCAATGGTAATATTTACATCTAAAGTATCTCCATTTTTGAACATGGTGCTGTAATTTTTTTCAGGATAAACTTCTATTTCTTTATCCTTAGATTTAGCCATATGAATAGTATCTATTGATGTATTTTTATCTGTTACTATTCTTTTAGAATAATTATCTAAACCATATTGAACTACTGTTTTCCCTAGTTCTTTCCTTTTTCCTTCACTTTTGGTTCCCATTACTATGCCTATGAGTCTAAAATCTTTATCTTTGGTAGTCTTTCCATTAACCCCTATGGTAGAAACTAGACAGTAGCCAGCTTTATTTGTAAATCCAGTTTTAAGCCCATCAACTCCATTAATCTCATTTAGTAAAGGATCAGTGTTTTCTTCTTTATAATTCCTACTTGGTACCTCTATATAGGGAATAGTTGTCACAGATAAAATTTCTGGATATTTATCTATTATATATCTAGACAAATTAAATATGTCCTCAGGGCTCATCATATTCTGTACATCACCTTGTGGTAATCCAGTGGAGTTAAAGTATACTGTACTTTTTAACCCAAGACTTTTAGCCTTGTCGTTCATCCTCCTAACGAAAGCTTCTTCTGTACCTTCCGCATATTTAGAAAGAGCATAGGTAGCATCGTTAGCTGAAACCACTAAGACTGCTTTTAAAAGTTCTCCTACTGTAAAGGATTCCCCTTCTTGTAATTCTAAGCTAGAACCTTTAATCTCAGCAGTATCTTTATCTATATAAACAACATCATCTAAAGAAATTTTCCCTCTCTGTACATCTTCCATAATAATTAAATAAGACATTAGTTTAGTAATACTAGCAATTTCTACAGGTTTATATATATTGTATTCTTCCAATATTTCTCCTGTTTCAAAATCTCCTAATAGATACGCCGATACTTCATTTTCAATTCCCACTGTAGCAAATGATGTAGAGCTTAGTATTAATACAAATAATAAAAACAAAATCAAAATCCTATTAAATTTTCTCATCATATCAATGTCCCCCATTTAGCTTAATTTGATAGATGGAATTACAGAAATACACCTTCGTTTCAATTTTTATCATAAAGCCATTTATCTGCTCTATCCTTAAAAGATTTACCAGTTACTTCTTCACAAACCTTAATAAAACCATCTGTAGTTCCATTATAAAATTTATATGTATTATAATATTTATTTAGTATATCATATAATGTTTCTATGCCAAAATCCTCTTTTATCCTATTTATGAACATGGCACCCCTTACATATACTAATAGTCCATAATCGTCCCAATCTTTAAATTGATTCAAGGGTTTATTAACTATTTTATCTGTAGTTAAAAGAGGTTCCCCATATTCATAACTCATTTCACAAGAATAATGATAGTAATTTTGCCCTTCTCCTTCTCCATATTTTTCAGATATGTATATTACTTCAGAATAAGTGGCAAGGGATTCGTCTAGCCATGCTTCATCTATTTGGTCATTTCCAACTACTCCATACCACCATTGGTGGGCTGTTTCATGAACGATTACTTTTTCTAAAGGATCTTTAGAATGTGAGTTAAAATAATCTTTACTAATAAAAACTATACCTGGATACTCCATGCCCGTAGGGAATTCGGTCATGACAATAGAGTATTGGCCATAAGGATATTTGCCAAATAATCTATTAAATATTTCTATGCTCTCTACCCCTATTTGAGAAGCAAAATCCATCATACTAGGTTTGTTTTCTAAGGCATATAATTTTACTATTGTGCCCTCTACTTCTTTTTCCTTCATTATAAAATCACTGCTAGCTACCCAAGCAAAATCCCTTATGAGTTTGCCTTCAATATCATATATTTTTTTATTTCTCTTTATTTTTTCAGAGATAATATTGCCACTAGCTGCAACTACTATATCTTTAGGTGCTGTTATAGTTACATGATAATTGCCTATGTTGCTATAAAAAGGATCCCCTATACTATAATAAGGGTCTAAGTTCCAGCCAGATTCATCGTATACACAAGCTATAGGATACCAATTGCCAAAATTAAATACATTTTTCCCATATCCAAACCTATCTATATTTAAAGGGAGTTTCACATTGTATTTTAAATATATTTCCACCTTATCCTTAGGTTTTAAGGAGCTTGGCAAATTTATCTTCAAAATACTATCTCCAACACCTCCTATTTGAAAATCAACATTGTTTTTATTTATGGAGATATCTTCGATTTCCATATGACCTGTTACATATTCTTCTTTTGATACTGTGGTATTATCAAATAAAATAGGGGCAGTCTCTACGGATTTATATGCATTAGGATATATATGAAAATAAATTTCATTTAATTCATCTTTTGTGTTGTTTATATAGGTAACTTTTTGATTGGCTGAGTAAGATTTATTGGCAGGCTCAAAATCTACCTCTATCCTGTAATTATCAATTTCATCTAGGTGAATGCCATTATAGTCATCAACTATTAGTGTGAGAGATTTTTTTGTCTCTAAGGTACATCCAGTTATAGTGAGTACCAATATGAGCATTAAAATAATATATATACGCCTTTGATTTTTCAAAAGCACACCTCCTAAAGTTTAATCTCTATTAATATTATATATTTCCATTAAAATATTATAATTCCTTCTTAAAAATAAAAAGGCTAATCTCTAAAATTAGTCTTTTTATTTTAATGCTATTTGTCTATCTTTTCTAATCCGCCTATATATGGTCTCAAAGCTTCTGGTATTACTATTCCTCCATCCTCCTTTTGATAATTCTCTAATATAGCTGCTAAGGTCCTACCTACAGCTAATCCTGAACCATTTAATGTATGAACATACTCAAGCTTTTTATTATCTTTTCTTCTAAATCTTATATTTGCACGTCTTGCTTGGAAGTCTTCAAAATTACTGCAGGATGAAATCTCTACATATCTACCATAGCTTGGCATCCAAACTTCTAAATCATAAGTTTTAGCTGAAGAAAATCCTAAATCTCCAGTACTTAGCATTACAGCTCTATAAGGTAAACCTAATTTCTGTAAAACTTCCTCTGCACTATTTGTAAGCTTTTCTAATTCATCATAAGAATTTTCTGGTAAAGAAAATTTAACTAATTCTACTTTATCGAATTGGTGGTTTCTAATAAGTCCCCTAGTATCTCTGCCAGCAGAACCTGCTTCTTGCCTAAAACAAGGGGTATAAGCAGTAAAATAGATTGGAAGCATTTCCTCATCTAATATTTCATCCCTATAAATATTGGTAAGAGGAACTTCTGCAGTAGGGACTAGAAAATAATCCTTACTTGGAATATAGAACATATCCTCTTCAAATTTAGGTAGTTGACCTGTCCCTATCATACTATCCCTATTTACCATAAATGGTGTGGCCATTTCCGTAAATCCATGTTCCGTTGTGTGTAAATCAAGCATAAAATTAATTAATGCTCTTTCAAGCTTTGCACCTAATCCTTTAAATAGAGAAAACCTTGCCCCTGTTAGCTTTGAGGCTCTTTCAAAGTCTAAAATATTTAAATCTACACCTAAATCCCAATGAGCTTTTGATTCAAAATTAAACTTAGTAGGTTCACCCCATTTTCTTAGTTCTACATTGTCCTCATCACTTTTTCCCTCTACTACAGATTCATGGGGGGTGTTTGGAATTTTAAGTAAGTCATCCTTTAATTTTATATCTATTTCCTTTACCTGTGAATCTAATCCTTTTATCTTATCTGAAAGCTCCCTCATCTCAGTTAATAGTGATGATGCATCTTTCCCTTCCTTTTTTAACTTTGGAACTTCTTTTGACACTAAGTTTTGTCTAGCTTTCATTTCTTCTACTTGGGTTAATATATTTCTTCTTCTTTCATCTAGCTCTAGTACTTCATTAATAGGAAAATCACCATGCCTTTTTTTTAAGGCTTTTATTACTTCTTCTGGATTATTTCTTATTCGCCTAATATCAAGCATTTTTCTAACCTCCTATACCTATTTTTTGTAACAAAAAAACTCCCAATCCCTAAAACATTAGGGACGAGAGTTATTCCCGCGTTGCCACCCTAGTTAACCTTTCGGTTCCCTCAAAAATTAATAGCTCCAGGTCGGATTCAATAATAAGCTTTGCCAATTTTCACCAGCCATTGGCTCTCTAATAAAGACTTTATTATCTACTATTTCCTTTCTCAGCTAATCTTTTAAAATTTGTATATCAGTATAACATATTTTTAAAAATATATCAACTATTTTTGAAATTTGAAATTTAATTCGAAGCACTTAATAATATACCCATCACTATATATTTATAACATTTTATTTAAATTTTTCTTATAGTTCCATATCCCCCGGTTTTATATATCCCCTATTTCGCATCCATTCTGATATAAGGAAGGATATAATCCCAGGCAATAAAAAGTGCATTAAAAATATGCTAATAAATGTCCCTAAAGAAAATCCCATTACATCAACTACTGCAAACTGTCCTACTAAGCCACTAGTCCCCATACCTGCTCCTATCATATTGCTCTCCATCTTAAATATGACAGTAGAAATAGGCCCAAGAATAGCAGAGGTAATTATAGGTGGTATCCATATCCTGGGATTCTTTATTATGTTTGGAATCTGTAGCATGGAAGTACCTATTCCCTGTGCAATGAATCCGCCAAATCCATTTTCCCTATAGGAGGATACTGCAAATCCTATCATTTGAGCAGCACAGCCCACTGTACTAGCTCCAGCAGCTAAGCCGCTAAGACCTAAAGATATAGCTAAAGCAGCACTGCTAATAGGCAAAGTTAGTACTATCCCCATTATTACAGATACGATTATACCCATGGGAATAGGCTGCAATTCCGTAGCTAAATTTATGATATTGCCAATTAGTGTCATAAAGGAAGATATAACTGGGCCTATGTAATTTCCGGCCAAGCCGCCTACTATAATAGTGGCTAATGGAACTAATACAATGTCCACTTTGGTTTTCCCCTTTATTAGTTTTGAAAACTCAGCTCCTAAGAGTCCCGCAACAAAAGCTCCTACTGGTTCCCCGATGTTTACTAATAGAGCTCCTCCCTCACCAAAGGTGATACTTCCTGCTCCAATGGCCCCAGTTATTACTGAAGCAAAAATTCCTAATGGTGGGGCACCTACACTATAAGCAACTCCTGCTCCTATAGCTGGTCCCATGAGCACTTGAGCTATTGACCCAAATTTAATAATCATTTCAATATTCAAAAAAGTGCCTAATTGTTTTATTATAAGACCAATTAGTAAAGAAGAAAAAAGGCCTAGCGCCATTCCGTTAAAAACTTTTACAAAATAATCTTTAATCTTTCCTTTTATTTCTGTTTTTTTGTTTCCCAATCTAGCCACCCCTTCTCCATTTTATATGTGCTGTTAAGACAGGTGTCTTGTCATGCCACTATACAAATATATCACCTTAATCTCCATTTATCAAGTATTTTTTCTCAGCAAGAACCTTCTCTATTCTTTTAAAATTCTTTTCATCACCTACTTCTATAGTATGGATATGAATGCCCTCAGTAAGGGAAGATAAAGGTTCTGCTTTTGTCTTTATTATATTGTCCATAAATTCCTGTAAGTCTAATTTGGAGCTAATTTCAAGGGAGCTTTTTATTTCTCCATACAAAGGATGTTCTACTATTACATCTACTACTTTACCACCTAAATCAATTATAGTTTTCAATTCATCTTCTATTTCGTCATAACCTTCATGTTTACAAACTATCTTTTTAGTCAATTTGTTTTCTTTATAGGCTTTGGGTATTATATATCCCTGGGGGGTGGCTAGTATATCTTCTCCCTTAGCCCTTAATAGAGCAATATCCTGAACTATTACCTGTCTACTCACGTCAAATTCTTTAGAAAGCTCCGTACCCTTTACTGGTTTCACGCTTTTGTTTAACTTATCTAGGATTTTCTTTCTTCTTTCTTGTGCGTTCATTATAATTCTCCTCCCTCAACACAAATAGTCTTATTATCATTTTACCACAAGTAGTTGACAAACCCTACTTTATATAGTAAAATAAAGTTTTGTTTGTCCTAAATAATGGCCCCATGGTCAAGCGGTTAAGACATCGCCCTTTCACGGCGGTATCCCGGGTTTGAATCCCGGTGAGGTCACCATTTTATCAATGCACAATTCACAATTAAAAATGAGTTTATCAAGTTTGCTTACTAAATAGTGGATTTTTTATTGTATAAAAAAGATGCCTTTAAGTGGCATCTTTTATTTGGCTTCCCATCTATAGTACCTTAAATCTGGGCCATAGAATCTTAATGGTATAAACTTTTCCAGTACCCTCGAAAACACCCTATCTGTATAGGTCTCTGATATTTCTTTTGGGGTTAAATTAGTGGAAATAATGGTTTTAGTACCATTTATAAGCCTTGTATTTACAATATTAAAAACTTCAGCATTTGTAAAAGCATTAGATAGTTCGGTACCTAAATCATCAATGATTAAAAGGTCTGCATCGAATAATAAATTATATTGGAAGTCGTCAAACCTATTTTCATCTCTTCCAAACCTTCGTCTTTCTATGATTTCCAATATTTTAAATGCTGTCTGATATATTACAATTTTATTTTTATCCAATAAAGCTTTAGCTATACAATTACACATGAAAGTTTTTCCTAATCCTGTAGTTCCATAGAATAATAAGTTTTCTTCATTGTTTTCTTTAAAATTACTAACAAATCCCTCACATATACTTGAAATGTTCACCATATTTTCTCTTGGGGTCATACTTTCCCCTTCAAAGGTTTCATCTGGAAAAATATTTATATTAAAGGTCTGGAAGTTTTCTTTTTTTAGAACATTTTCAATATTAGACATCTTATAGGCCCTACTTATAAGAGATTGTTTTAAACAATTGCATTTATCCCCATTAGCTAAATATCCTGTATCTTTACATTCCTTGCACTCATATTTAATCTCTAAATAATCTAAAGGAATATTACTTTCTGTAAGCAGATAGGCCTTTTCCATTTTTAAATTTTCCATTTGTTTTTTTACCTTCTGCAAATTTTCCTTATAGCTTTCTGGGTTGCCAATAATAGCCTTAGACATAGAAAGTCCTGCTTCCCATATTTTCTTGTCTATTGCCTTTATTCTAGGGATCTTTTTATAGACTTTCTCTGTCCTTATCCTCTGCTCATAAATTGCATCGTCTCTCTTTTTTTCATATTCCATTAAAATATCCTTTAATACTTGGCTATAATGCATCATTTAACTTCCCCTTTTGTTTTAAAATAATATTCTTCTCGCTTCCTTCGTGCAATATCTTCTAATTGTTCCGCCGTATAATTAGAAGTCCTCTGTTCAAAATTATGAAATTTAGTTTTATGTGATTTAAACTTTCTGTCCAGTTTAGCATCTTTGTACTCTTTCTTTTCAGGTGGTCTATCCTTTTCCTCTATTTCATCAGTGGTTTTGATTCCTTTATGATACCAAGATGACAAAATACCATCTATATAATTAATGCTAGGATTGGAGGTTTTTTTAGAGTTTTCGCAACCTCTAAGAACCAGTTCCATTGAAAACTTATATTCCTCAAACCATTTATCTATAACTTTCATTTCCCCTTCGGAAGGCAACCTATTCCCATAACCCAAGTATTTCATTACCCGTTCATATCTATAATACTTTTCATCCGTAGCTTTTAAATGTTCTTGTAAAGCTTCTACATTTGTTATACCCTGATCATACCAGTTCCTTATTATACCACCAATATAGTTTATATTCTTTTTGCCTTTTTTTTCTATGGCATAAAAGAAGGCTTTTTCAATGATATCTGGATTCATATTATAATCATGTATCCACTCTAATACTTTCTTCTTTTCATTAGGTACTAATTGTCTTCTCATAGTATAATCTATAGAATTAAACATCTTATTTATGGCAGGTATCCTATTTGCATCTACTAAATCCTCTACTGAACAGGTATAATTCTTTGTTATGGCTTCTTCGCTAACATTGATTGGTCTATAGTTATTCTTTATATATAATTGTTTTAAACTTAAAAATTTAATTTTATAATCGAATTTATTATTGGGATCATTTGAGACTTTTTCAATTATTCCTTTATTCTCCCAAAAATCCCAAGCATTCAACACATCAGTTAAAGGTATATCTAAATGTTTAGATATGGTTTTATTATCTACTTTAATATTATCATCTTTATCATGGGCATATTTGTACCCTAAAAGATATACCTTTACATAGGTCCCATTAGCCATAGGCATAAAATCATTTATAAAAATATTCTCAATAGGCGTATCTCCTAAATCCATATCCGTAGTTTCAATAATAAAATTCATCTTTTCACCTCTACCTATAACACTACCTGTTTAAAATCGGACAACATGCTATTACAAAGATATCCTTTTTCAGCCATATCTTTCATTATATCTATGGCATTCTTAGGATTCATACCATTCCTATAAGGTCTATCCTCTGTTAAAGCTTGAAAAATATCTGCAAATGCTATTAATTGATCTTCTTTAGTTAATGTTTTTTCATCAAGTTTTTCAGGATACCCCTTACCATTTAGTTTTTCATGGTGATTTCCAGCCCACTCTGCGATGTCCTCTATGCCTTCTACCTGTTTTAATATTAGCTTTGTATAGTAGGCATGGGATTTAATAATAGAAAACTCAGTTGAAGTCAGCTTGCCAGGTTTCTCAAGTATATTAAGTGGTATCACAAACTTGCCTATATCATGTAAGTTTGCAGCTATGGTAAGTTTTTTTATCATTAATGGATTATAACCTAAATAGGTAGCAAAGTTACATGTTATATTTGAAATTCCTTTTGAATGCTCATAAGTAAACTTGCTTTTCGCATCTATTAATATGGAGAAAGCTTCAGATATCTTTTGTAAATCTTCAATATCAATAGATATATTTTTACCAGGTTCAATTATTTCAAGAACTAGGTTAATATTAATAGATTTCAAGTCTAGCCAAAATCTTTCTTTAGATATAACTTCTAAAAATGCATCGCAAAGATAAGATTGAAACATTTTATTTCTATATTTATCTAACCATCTGCTAATAATATTGACATCATAATCTACTACCTTGTATTCTGTATTTCTTATAAAGAATATTTCAAAATAATCAGCCAAATGGATTATTTGTGAAGCCAAGGGAATACTATTCTCCTTTAATCCATAAGGTCCTGTACCTTCCCATTCTTCATGATGATATAATATGTATTTTTTTATTTCTTTCTTTAAAGGTAATTTATCAAGTATCTTATATCCTAGAGCACAATGTTCTTTTTTTAAATCATCATGGTAATGAATATCCATAACGCTGTAATTAGATAAATCTCCTGCCATACCTATATCATGAATTAATGAAGCATAATATATATCTATTATGTCTTCTTCTTTTAGTCCAATTTCCTTAGCTATATAATAAGCTATATAAGCAGTACGCCTTGAATGTCCATAATATCTATTCTCCGCTATATCAAGAGCATAGGATAAACTATTCAATAGTTGGCCTAGTTTTATGTCTACCAATTTGTTCCCTCTCTTTTAAATATGCTTTTCTATCTATTTTCATTTTGTAAATATAATTATATATCTTTCCATTCCTTATTACAAAAGAAGATTTTTCACTTAGAAAACATGGATCATTTAAATCTAAGTTTTGATCAAAAAATTCATCTAAATATACATCTATTACCTTGAATCCACTTTTCTCATAACAGCGTATTGCTCTTTTGTTAAACTTTGCTACCTCTAAATACATGGTTTTCATTTTCATTTCATTAAAAAAATAGTTTAAGTAAGTGATAATTCCTTCAGTTCCATAGCCTCGATTTAAATAGTTAGGATCAAAAACTATTCCCAAAGTGGCTTCCCTTAACATTTTTCTTATATGTTTAATCCCCATATAACCAACAAAATTGTTTTCTTCGTTATAAACGCTATAGTATCTTTTATTGCTCCCAATAGTTTTATAATAATACCATTCTTTTATTTCTTCATCACTTAATGGAGGTAAATTATAATCAAATAGCAAAGGGTTTTCATGAGTCCCCCATTGTCTCATGGCATAAGCATCTTCTATTGTAATAGGGGCTATTTTCAGCCTATCTCCTCTTATTTCCATTATAATTCCTTCCTTCATTATAAAATAATTAATAAAATTTTACTTCGAGGATGAGTCCTCGAAGTAATAGTTTTTATTTTGCATTCTCCATTAGTTTTTCTCCAAAACCTTTACCATATTCTATAGCCTTTTGGTAAGATCCCTCGAAAGGAACAAAGTTAATCTTTAGTCCATCATCATAGACTTTTAACTTTAAATTTTTAAGGTTGTCTTGTATAATTTTTACTGCTTCGCCGCTCCAACCGTAAGAACCAAAGGCTCCTGATAATTTACCTTTATTCCTAATTGGATTTATCACCGAAAGGAGATTGTATATTGGCTGTAAAGTATTTTGGTTAATGGTTGGGGAGCCAACTATTATAGCTGTACTTTTTTCTACCTTTTCTCCTAAAGTGCCAGCATCTACCATTTCTATATCCATTAATTCTACATCAATATCTCCTGCCATCTGTATTCCTTCTGCTATTTTTTCTCCAATTTTTCTAGTATTGCCATAAGCAGATACATATGGGATAAATACCTTGTGTTTTAACTGCTTTTCCTCTGCCCCTTTGGCCATCTTTTCAGACAAATCTACATACTTCTTCCAGTTTGACCTTAGTATTGGGCCATGTCCTGGGCAGATCACGTCTATATCTAAATCCCTTATTTTATCTATGGCCTTTAGCATATAGCTGCTAAAAGGTTTTAATATAATATTAAAATAGTATTCAAAGGCATCATCAAAATTATCCACTAGATCATCAAACATTCTTTCGTCACAAAAATGGCTTCCAAAAGAGTCACAGGTAAATAATGTTTTATCTTCTACAAGATATGTGTACATAGTGTCTGGCCAATGTAGAAATGGTGCAGATATAAATTTAAGGGTTTTATTGCCTAGGCTTAGTTCATCCCCGTCGGATATAATCATAGATTTAAAATCTTTATCCACCATATGTTTTAAGAAATTAATAGCTGATCTGCTGCCCACTACTGTTGCATTTGGAGCCACATCCAATAAATAAGTTAAGTTACTTGAATGGTCTGGTTCAGTATGATTAAGGATTATATATTCTATATCATCGTAATCTACCACAGATTTAACCTTGTTAAGATATGTGTCCTTGAAGGTTTCTTTTGATGTTTCTATAATAGCTTTTTTATCTGCATCTATAAAATATGAGTTATAAGTTGTACCATATTTAGTTTCCATTACCACATCAAAAGTTATCAAACCTGGGTCTAAAACCCCAATCCATTTTACTGTATCATTTACTGTTAAAATTTTATTATCCATTTAAAAAGCCTCCTTATTAACAATAATGCTTTCTCCCTTTATTTACCCAATTATAAGATTTTCTAACTAATCCCTAATATACTCTTTGTTTAGGAATTTAGTAAACTCACCTTTCCATACTAATTCTACAGTACCTGTTGGCCCATTCCTATGCTTTGCAATTATTACTTCACCTATGTTTTTCTTATCTGAATCCTCATTATAATATTCATCTCTATAGAGAAATAAAACCACATCTGCATCCTGCTCTATGGCACCAGACTCTCTTAGATCCGAAAGTATAGGTCTATGGTCTGATCTAAGCTCCGGAGCCCTTGAAAGTTGTGATAAGGCTAATACAGGGCATTCCATTTCTTTTGCCAAACCTTTAAGTCCTCTGGATATAGCCGATATTTCTTGCTGCCTACTTTCATGTCTATTTTCAGATTGCATTAATTGCAAATAGTCTATAACTATTAAATCAAGGCCTTTTTCAATTTTTAATCTTCTGCATTTTGCTTTCACTTCCATTAAAGATATTCCTGCTGTGTCATCTATGAATACCTTAGCTTGAGATAACGGGGACATAGCGTTGATGATTTTAATCCATTCATCTTCATTAAGTCTCCCACTTATTATTTTTTGTAAATCTACATGGGACACAGAGCTAATCATCCTTTGCGCCAATTGTTCTTTGGACATTTCCAAAGAAAATATTGCTACACTAGCATCCCCTTTAATAGCAGAATTAAGGGCAATATTTACTCCTAAGGCTGTTTTACCCATAGATGGTCTTGCAGCTAAAAGAATAAGGTCAGATTTTTGCATACCAGAAAGCTTATTGTCAATATCTATAAATCCAGTAGTAAGCCCTGTTAACTGTCCTTGATTTGCTGCCATTTCTTCTATTTTTGAAAAGCTATCTAATAATACCTCTTTTATGGGGGCAAAGCCATCTCTATGCCTACCTTGAGTAATATCAAATATATTTTTTTCAGCCTGTTCTATGATACTGCCCACTTCTTCGCTATTTTCGTAGCTCTTTGCCATTATTTCGTCACAAGCTTTTATTAATCGTCTTAATATAGACTTTTCTTCAACTATATCGCAATAATATTTTATATTAGAGGTTATAGCTACCCCTCCCGATAGCTCGGCAAGATATGTAACTCCTCCAACATTTTCTAAATTTCCTCTTGTTTTTAGTTCTTCTGATAATGTAATAATATCTACTGGTTCATTTTTGTTAAATAATTCAATTATCGCTTTAAATATCTCTTTATTTGCTTCTTTATAGAAATCTTCAGGATGCAGCTCTTCTACAGCTGTATTTATAGCTTCCTTATTGATAATCATAGCTCCTAATACAGACTGTTCTGCCTCCAAACTATAAGGGGGAATCATTCCTAATGCATGAGTTTCTATTTTAACCACCCCATTATTCTTCTGTTATTTTTACAGTCAACTTTGCAGATACTTCTGGATAAATTTTTACTTCTACATTAGTTATACCAAGGGCTTTAATATTATCCTTCATTTCTATCTTCCTTTTATCAATATCAATATTATGCTGTGCCATTAAAGCCTCAGAAATATCTTTTGATGTAATTGAGCCAAATAATCTGCCGCCTTCCCCAGCCTTACCCTTTAGCTGTAAACTTATGGATTCGATTTTTGCCTTCATTTTTAGGGCCTTTTCATATCCTTCTTTTTCTTTTTCTTTTTGAATTTCTTTTCTTTCTTCCCATCTTTTAAGATTTGCTGGTGTTGCCTCTATAGCTAAATTCTTTGGAAATAAAAAGTTCCTCGCATATCCATCTTTAGCATTAACCAGCTCTCCTTTTTTACCTAATCCCTTTACATCGTTTAATAATATTATTTTCATTGATTTTCACCTTCCATAAAATATTCATCTATAGCATCAATAAGCATCTTTTCTGCCTGTTCCATGGAAACTCCTCCTAATTGGGTCCCTGCACTAGTTAAATGGCCTCCCCCACCTAACCTTTCTAATATTAATTGAACAGATATACTTCCTAGGGATCTACCGCTTACATGAATTCTGCCTTCAGAAAAAGTCAGTACAAAAGATGCCTCCACTCCGTTTATGTTTAGTAAATCATTGGCACTTTCAGCTGCTATTAAGATGGAATCTTCCATATCTTTTTCAAATTTACCAATGGCAACTTTCCCAAATACTATCCTAGAATTTTTAACCACCTCTGCCTTGTACAAAAATGTAGTGAAATCATCTTTAAATAGCTGTCTCACGCTGGTAGTATCTGCACCTGCTCTTTTAAGTATTGAGGCAGCTTCAAAAGTCCTTACTCCCGTTTGAAAAGTAAAATTCTTAGTATCCACTGTTATACCTGCCAATAGCGCATCAGCTTCAAGTTTAGTCATATCCATCTTTTCAGACATATAATAAAGTATCTCTGTAACCAACTCACAAGTAGAAGAAGCATATGGCTCTAAATATGTAAGGATTGGATCCTTGATAAATTCAGCTCCTCTTCTATGATGATCAATTAATACAATCTTATCTATTAAATCTAGAAGCTCTGGAGCTTCTGTGAAACTAGGTTTATGGTTATCTACTACTACTAAGAGGGAAGATCTATCTACCATTTGAATTGCTTCTTCTGGAGTAATGATAAAATTCAAATATCCAGGTTCTTCTAACTTCATTCTGTCATATATATTCCTAATAGAAGGATTTATTCCCTTTAGGACTAGATATGCTTTTTTATTCCTACTTTTGGCTGCACTTATTATTCCTATACTAGCTCCAAAAGAGTCCATATCTGCAATTTTATGCCCCATTACAAATACTTTATCAGATTGATCTATTAGCTGTCTTAGAGCATGGGATATGACTCTGGACTTAACCTTATTCCTTTTTTCAATAGCTTTGGTTTTACCGCCATAAAAACTTAAGCTATTTTTTTCTTTTACTACTGCTTGATCTCCACCTCTTCCTAATGCAATATCTATTGCAGCCTTTGCATATTCATAGGTTTCATTAGGAGTTTCACCATTTATTCCTACTCCCATACTTAATGTTATAGGTATGGTATTACCCCTATTAATAATCCTAATCTGGTCTAAAATATCAAACTTTTTATTTTGTATTAAATTTAAACTTTTGTTTTGAAATATTAGTAAATACTTATCATTTTCATACTTTCTCGCAAATCCATTATTTATAGCTGCATAAGCGCTAATAGTTTTATCAATTTCAGCCAAAACCAAAGGCCTATTTACTTCTGATGTAGTACTTTTTACTTCATCATAATTATCTACATAAGCCAAGCAAACTGCTATCCCTTCTTCTTTATACCTTTTGTCTATAAGCACCTCACGGGTATTATCAACCCAGTACAGCATAATTATATTTCCCTTTGTACTAATAGTTTTTTTGCTATCAACTATATTATAATATACTTTATAATATTTAGTGTTATATTTTATATCTAAAGGAGTCTTTTTATCATCTTTTAATATGTCTTCTACCCTTAACTTAGGTATCAACTCATCTATTTTTTTATTTAATATATCTTCTTCATCTAACATTTCTAAAAATCTAGTATTATACCAAGATATAGTGCCATCTACCTCTAACATTGCTAAGGGAAAAGGCATATTGAATACTGCATGTTTAGTCGCAGAATCAAATTCTTCTGATAAGCCTTCAATATATTTAGTCCATTCTTTTTCCTTATCATTGATTGTCTTAATATAGTGATATACTAAATAAGCCAATGCTATCGTCCAAACAAAGGCTAAGACTGGTTGATAATAAGCAACTATGGCTATAAGACATCCAATGATTATTAAATATATCTTTGTGTCTTTCCATTTAAATAAATTTTTATAATCCATACCGATCCTCCTATTAGGATTTAAGCACCTTTCCTAATTTTCCTAAAATCAAATATTGCATCTAGTACTCCAATAAAAGAGATTACCCACCCCAGAGGTAATAATACTATTATTAAAAATATGATAATTAAAATTCTTGGAATACCTCTTACTTTCTTATTAATAAGTTTGTGATCTATTACAGCTAAACCCTGCGTAAAAAATATAAAGGATGCAAGTACTGTAACATTTAAAAATATAGTTTCATAATAAAAAAGCTTTAAACTCTTAATTAAAAAAGCACCTAAAAACATAATCCCAGTACCGACTAAAATATTGTTAGGTAATTTGAATTTTGAAAACTTAGGAATTGATGTTATGCCATATCCTAAGTTTCTAAGCAACAAACAAGATATAAGATAATTTAAATATGCTGTAACTAATGAAAATATCATAACTATAGAAGGTATTATTAGTAGAACATAATCATAGAAATTTTCTAATAAATATTTCAACTTTAAAAAGTCATATTGAGATAATTCCATTCCCTTTAATGTTTCTGTCTGAGTATTTAAAATTTGGGTAAAAAATTCTTCCAGTTGATTAATAATACTAACACCAGTCATATCTCCCATTATGCTTAATACTAGTAAAAATGAAGCCAATAAAACTAAGGTTGAAATTGTTAAAGTTTCAAAAGTTTTTTTCCTATTCTTAATAGTATAGTTCAATGAAATACTCAAAGGTGTAAAAGCTAGAAATATGAATATACCAGATACCTTATCAGCCATTAATCCAATAAAAAATGTTGATATAATTAAACTCATTATATTATAGTTTATTCCATATTTAATCCCTAATATTATAAAAGGTATTGGATATAAGAAAATAATAAATGGTAGATAATACATTCCAATAATCATCAGTATTGTCCCTATTCCAATTACTAATATAGTTTCAAAAATTTTGCTATCTTTATTCCAATCTATTTTCAAAAACTTCACCTCTATTCTTAATTATGTCTCATAAATTCTAATAATTCACTTAAATCCCCATACCATTTTTCAATTTTATGGTCTTCTATTAAATTTAACTTTATTTTATCTATAAAATTAGAGTTTATATCTTCATAATCTAATCCTAATCTTTTCCCTAATAAATAAGACATAAGAATAATATTAGAAATTAGCTCTTCTGCATCCTCCCTTATACCATCCTCCCCTTTAGCCAATAATTCATAAAGATTAGCTATAGAAGTTAGCATCTCGCTTTTAAGCCATTCGATAGTTCTAAGGTTTTTTATTATTTCCATATCTTTTTTATCGATCATATTTTCACCCTTTTTATTATCTCTATTTTAAATAATAGTCTTATTAAGATAATACAGAGTAAAATATTATATGTCAAACAAAAAAGAGAGGTTATTCCTCTCTTAGTCTGCACTATATGGTAGTAATGCTATTTGTCTTGCCCTTTTTATAGCTATTGTTAATTCTCTTTGATGTTTTGCACAATTACCAGAAATTCTTCTTGGAAGAATTTTTCCTCTTTCAGTAATATACTTTTTTAGTTTATTTATATCCTTATAATCTATATGATCTGATTTATCTGCACAAAAACTACAAACTCTTTTTCTTGGTTTAAATCTTCTTTGCACCGTATTTCCCTCCTTCTTAGAATGGAATATTGTCATCGTCTACAGGTTCAAAACCATCTATGCCTGGAAAATCTGAATTCGAACCGCCAAAGTTAGAATTGTTATCATTTCCCCATTCTAAAAACTGAACTCTTTCTGCTACGACTTCAGTTATATACCTTCTTGTACCATCTTTAGCGTCATAAGACCTTGATTGAATTCTTCCTTGAACAGCGGTAAGTCTTCCCTTGGCTAAATAGTTGGCACAGTTTTCTGCCTGTTTTCCCCATACGACAATGTTTATAAAGTCGGCTGTTGGTTGTCCTTTGCTTTCAAATTCCTGCTTTTTATCCTTGGAAAGCTGCTTATCTACCGCCAAACTAAAAGTAGATACTGGAGTACCCGTATTAGGTATATACCTCAATTCTGGATCCCTTGTAAGTCTTCCAATTAACACAACGTTATTCAACCGAAACACCACCTTAAGATTTATTCATCTTCTTTAACTATCATATGCCTCATTATACTGTCAGAAATCCTACATACCCTATCTAGTTCTTCGATAACTGCTGGGGTAGATTCAAAATTAACGATTACATAATATCCTTCAGTAAAATCATTGATTTCATAAGCTAATTTTCTCATTCCCCATTCATCAACATTTGTAATAGTACCATCTGCTTCGATAATACCTTTAAGTCTATCTAATGTTTTATTTCTGTTTTCTTCTTCAAGACTTGGCACAAAGATAAAAACTGCTTCATATTTTCTCACGTATTTCACCTCCTTTTGGACTAACGGCTCTAATTTAATAGAGCAAGGATATATCTATAAAATTATATCATTAATATATTTAGGATTCAAGCTATTTTTAAAAAGCCTCTCAAAATTTGAGAGGCTTTAATTATATTTACACTGTTTCTTTTAAATACATTGTTTCTTTTAAAACTTTACCTAATCGCTTAATTCCCTCAACTATTCTTTCTTCATTCATATTGGAATAGTTTGCTCTAAAGGTGTTTTCATGGCCACCATTAGGAAAGAAAGAGCCACCTGGTACAAAGGCTACATTTTGTTCAAGAGCTTTTACAGCAATTTCTCTAGCATTCATATGTTCTGGAAGTACTACCCAAGTGAATAATCCACCTTTGGGATAAGTAAATTTAACTTCTTTAGGAAATTCTTCTTCCATGGCTTTCATCATTAAATCTCTTCTCTTTTTATATACAACTTTTAATTTTTCAATATGTTCTTCTATATCATACATCTCTAAGAATTTAGCTATTTCCATTTGGGATATAGTACTGGATTGTAAATCTGCACCTTGTTTGGCCAAATTAAATTTATTTAAGACCCCTTTCTCTGCTGCTACCCAGCCAACCCTAAGACCTGGGCAAAATATTTTGGAGAAAGTTCCTAAAAATATTACTCTGCCTTCTGTATCATAGTGTTTAACAGCTGGAAGTATTTCCCCCTCAAATCTTAATTCTCCATAGGGATTGTCCTCTACTATGGCTACATTATATTTATTAGCTAATTCTACAAGTCTCTTTCTTCTTTCAGTAGACCAAGTTCTCCCTGATGGGTTTTGGAAATCTGGTATTACATAGATAAACTTTACATTTTCATTGTTTGCAAGGGCTTCTTCTAAATCTTCCATTATCATACCTTCATCATCAGTATCAATTTCTAAGAAATTTGGTTCATAGGCCCTAAATGCATTAATAGCACCTAAATAAGAAGGGCTTTCGCAAAGAATTATATCTCCTGGATTTATAAATATTTTAGCTGAAAAATCTAAGCCTTGTTGTGAACCACTAGTAATCAATATATCATCTGGTGTAACATTTACATGAACTTTTGCCATCCTTTTGACTATTTGCTCCCTTAAGGGAAGATAGCCTTCTGTTGGGCCATATTGTAGTGCAATTGTCCCATCTTTGTCTAAAACCTCAGCTGTTACCTTTTTATATTCTTCCACTGGAAATAATTCTGGCGCAGGTAGTCCACCTGCAAAGGAAATTACCTCTGGTCTTTGAGTGAGTTTTAGTAATTCTCTAATCTCAGATGCCCTAATGTTGTCCATACGATTCGCATAATTTAACGTCATAAAGACACCCCCTAAATTTTGAAAAACGTTTTCCTACATAATACAAATAAATGACGCTAAATATAGTATACTATTAAAATCACAATTTGTCTAATATTTAGAATAATAAAACTATTTTTTGGATTAATTAATCCAAAAAATAGTTTTATTATTCAGTTTCTTTTCCCTTATAATGGACTATGCTCATCCATTTTTCATCTACTAAGATTTTCCTAACTCTTTTTTCAAAATCAATCCTCGGTATCCAAATTTGCCTACCGCATCCTAAACATTTTAGTTTAATATCTACTCCTGTCCGTAAAATCTCCCATCTGTTTTCTCCACAAGGATGGCCTTTTTTTAAAGTTATCACATCCCCGACTTCATATTTTAAAATCATAACAATGCCGCCCCCCTAAGATTTATTGTCAAATATTATTCTTTTTGGATAAGGTATCTCTATGTTTTCCCTATCGAAGGCTTCTTTAATCCTTTTCCTTAGCTCCCTTTCTACGCTCCACTGGTCCATAGGGTTAGTTTTTGCCACTATGGTTAAGTCTATACCATATTCTCCCAAATCACTAATACCTAATATGGTAGGTCCATCTACTATACTTTTATTGGTTTCCTTTACTTCTTTACATACTTTATCTAAAACTTGGGTAACATGGTCTATGTCTTCTTCATAAGCTACACTAACCTTTACAAGAGCCCTCATGGCACCTCTAGTCTTGTTGGTTACTGCTCCAATATTGCTATTAGGAATAATATGAAGTTCCCCCGAAAAATCTCTTAACTTGGTTACCCTTACTCCTAGTTCTTCTACTATACCTTCGAATTCTCCAATTTTTATATAATCACCTACTGAAAATTGATCTTCAAATAATATAAAAAATCCTGTAATTATATCTTTAACAAGAGATTGAGCTCCAAAACCTACAGCTAGTCCCCCAATTCCTGCAGTTGCTAAAATAGAAGAGGTATTTATATCAAATATATCCAATACCATTATTAATCCGATAAAATAAAATATATATTTTATAATATTTTTAAGTACACCGGTTAGGGTATTAATCTTTTTTTCATCTACAGAAAATATACTCTTTTTTCTTCTATAAACTGCTTTATCTATGATGATATAAATAATTTTAATCAGCACTTTAATAATCAAAAATATTATGATTATCTTTATTCCTTTGCCAAGAATATTTAGTTTCCCTTCTGTAGTTTTAAAAAACTTATCAATAAAATTTAATACCCTATCCATACATATTTCTCCTTTAATTAATTAAGCTTTTCAGCCTTACTTTCTTTTCCTGCCTTTATAACTTTAAAAAAGCCCCCAATATCTAATTGATTTTCTTCTACTATATTCCTAGCTAATTCCGTATCTTTTAAATCAAATTTAATAGCCAATCCACAGCTATATGTTACCTCCCTAGGAGTTGGAATAGTTCTAAATTCAATATTTTCATTTTTAAATACGGATTCAGCTTTTATAGCATGATGAGTCGATTTAAAAGTAATAACTCCAAATTGTCTATCTATCATTATAACATACCCCTATTCTATAGTTACAGTATTCGTTGGATTTTTTAACTTTTCATATATTGTATACATATTGGTAATTTCGCCAACTTGAAGTTTATCCTTGATTTTGAAAAAGTCTAGGCAAGTACCACAAGAAAGAATTTCTACTCCTTCTTGTTCCAATTTTTTTAAATCCTCTAGTACTTCTGAACCTTCACAAGTTAAATGTACTCCCCCATTATAAAATACTAAAGTTGAAGGATAAGGTATTGTTTCTACTATTGTGTATATAAAAGATTTTATAAGAATTTTCCCTAATTCTTCAGAACCTTTTCCCATAGTATTGGAAGCAAAAACTATAGTCATATCCTTAAAAGTATCTGGGATACATACATTAACTTCTTGAATCTCCCCTTTATTTATGTGAATATAATACTCATCATCACTACCCTTGTCAACTTTATACTCATAACCTAAGCTACTTGCTAACTTTGAAACATTTTCTTTTGCCACTTCATTGTCAACAATAGTGGTAATAGTACCTTTCTCTATATTATCCAACTCCTTTTTAGTCATAATTACTGGCTTTGGACAAGCTTGTCCCCTTGCATCTACTTCTATATTCATTTTTCTGCCCCCCAAAATATTTGTATTAAGTATATTATACTATTTTTTAACGAAGCTATCCTATTGATATATTCTATAGGTAAAGCCCCAATTATAAATAAAATCTATAATATTATTGTAAGTTAATATATTAGGATTTTATTAGCTAGCCTTGAAAATTAACATTCTTAATTAATACATTAATTTTTTTAATTTTAATATTGACATATTTAAGTTTAAATACTATTATAATGTTAAAGAAGATTATAAATATATTTAAACTATTTAGCATTTACTTTATTTATTATACCCTATTTTAATTTATATCTTAATAAAAAGATTAACTTTATGTATTATCATATTAGGAGGGGACTTTTTTGAAAAATAGTATACAGGATATTCTCCATAGATTAAGTATAGGAGAAATAGACTCTGAAAAAGCAGTCAACTTGATTAAAAACATTGACACTAACTCTGATGTGGTTAGGAGAAAAGCCTCTAAATTGAAAATAATAGTAGTTGATAAAAAAGAAAATCAATCTATAAGGATTCCAGCAATACCTTTTTGGCTTTTAAGTTTTTTAGGTAGTATGGGCCTTGGTATAGGTTCTATAGCTTTAAGGTTTTCTAAGAATTTAGATGAATACCCTAAAGAAGCTTTAAAAGCAATAAATAGTAAAGATTTAAGAAAAATACTTAAAGAGATAAAAAAGTACGGTCCTTTTGATTTAGTTGATGTAGATGATGGGGATGGAACAATAGTTAAAATATCAGTGTTTTAATAAAAAGGAAGGTGTAAATATGAGGAAAGAAGTATTAGGGAAATGCCCTGTGTGCGGGGAAGAACTAAAAGTAACTAGGCTAAGTTGTAATCATTGCTATACCAATATTGAAGGGGATTTTTCACTATGTAAATTTTGTAAACTTTCAGATGAACAAAAAAACTTTGTGGAAGTATTCATTAAAAATAGAGGAAATATTAAAGAAATTGAAAAAGAGTTAGGGATTTCCTATCCTACTGTTAGAAATAAACTTGAAGATGTGATTTTAGCTTTAGGGTATAGCTCTAAATATACTGAACCTAAAGTAGATAAGAAGGAGGTATTAGAAAAGTTAAGTAAGGGAGAAATTTCTTCCGAAGAGGCAATTAAACTCCTAAAAGGAGAAGAATAGGGGGGATTCATGTGAAAGAAGAGAGAATGATGATTTTATCCATGTTAGAACAAGGCAAAATTACTAGCGAAGATGCAATAAAACTTTTAGAGGCTTTAGAGGAATCAGAGTCTTTAAACTTAGATGAAACAATTGAAGATAAAAAAGATAAGATTATAGATATGGATAAAACCAAGGAAAAAGCTGAAGAATTTGAAAAAGTACTTAGAGAGCAAGGTAAAAAAGTTGAAAGTTTTGGAGTTGATTTAGGTAATAAGTTATCAGGGATATTTCGCGGAGTGAAAGAAAAAGGCAATCCTGTAAACTTTTTAGGTGGATATGAAACCATAAATACAACTGTTGAAAAAAACATTTCTCATTTAGAATGTCCTATTATCGATTTTAAATCGGTTAATGGAGGGATTACCCTTAAAAGTTGGGATAAAGATCAGGTTTTTATCAAGATTACTTGTCAGTATAAAAATGGTCTACTAAGTAAGGATGATAGCTTCTATGACTTTTATGAAGAAGGAAATAGGCTCGTATTCATTCCTGAATTTAATACTAATATAATGATAAGCTTAAATGTATATTTACCCGACAAATTATACGACGAAATCTATCTAAATACTTCTAATGGAAAAATTGAAGTTGATAAATTTAAAACAAATAATCTTCAATGCCATACTACTAATGCTTCTATTTCGGCAAATAACATTGTAGCTCAGGAAATTAGATTAAGAACTAAAAATGGTAAAATTAATTTAAATAATATTTCATCCCCCTTGATTGAGGCTATTAGCACAAACTCCAATATAATATTGGAAGATATTGATAGTGAGGATTTAAAGGTATCCACTGTTAATGGTAGGATTATGTTTTCTGGTATATTATCAAATAATGTTTGTGGTAATACTTCCAATGGTTCTATAGAGGTTCGAAATATTAGTGGTAAAGAAATCACATTAACTACTTCTAACGGAAAAATTCTATTAAAGGAAATAAACCCAGATAAGATTAGCCAATTAAAGCTTTCTACCTCTAATGCATCAATAGATGCAGAAATAGGGGAAATTGCAAAAAATAGTTGTTTCGACTTAGAAACATCCTTAGGAAATATTAGTTTAGAAGTGCCAAATTTAGTATATAAAGTTAATAAACAAGTAAATCTAGGCACCAGAAAGATTATTGCCCATAGTATCGACTTTAATGAAGAAGAAGAACATTTTGTATTCACTGCTTCTACTTCAAATGGCTCTATAAGATTATGGTAGGAGGGATGAAATGGAAAGTTTAAAAGAAGAAAAATTACAAATCCTTAAAATGGTAGAAGAAGGCAAAGTCACTAGTGAAGAAGGTATTAGCTTATTAGAAGCTCTTGGTGACAGTGAAAAATCATATATAGAAAATGGAAATGCTAAGTGGATAAAGATAAGGGTATTTGATCCTGATGATAATACTAAAGTAAATGTAACCATACCTATATCCTTAGTTAATGTGGGATTAAAGATGGCAAATAAATTCTCGCCAGAATTAAAAAATGCTGGTTTTGATGAAAAAGACTTAAAGGAGATATTTGAAGCTATAAAAGATGGGGCTTCTGGAAAAATTGTGGATGTAGAAAGTGATAATGGAGAAAAAGTAGAGATAATAGTAGAATAATCCCTTTTAAAGGGATTATTCTTTTAATTTTACTATATTGTAAATTATCTTTATTCCTATTCCTATTAACAATATCGGCCATAGATAGGAAATAAACTTCCAGAACTTAAATTGTACCATGGTTTTAGATGATAATAAAAATAGTGCAGAAATAACCACCATTATCAGAGATAAATGTTTAGGCCATTCTATTCCTGAATTTCTATATCCTACAATATAAATAATATAGAAAGCAATTCCAAACAATAGATATAATGCCCAACTTACATCTCCATAGGCTAATTCTTCAATTAAATTATAAGTTCCTAACGCAGGTAGTATTAGCCCAAATATAAGAAGACCTTTCGATTTTTGCCTTCCGTATAATACTAAGGATATAATTCCAAATATCCATAAAAATAAAAATCCTTTAATATTTACACCAGGAAATGCATATTCATTCAATAAGGAAACTAAAGAAATAGCTAATAAAACTAAACCAGATATTAAATAACCCATATGTCCTTGTATAAAATAGCTTACAATAAGCCCTATGGATAATATGAACAATAACCAGTTAAAACTTAATACTTTTAAATTTAGCAATAAAAACAATAGCCCGATTAAAACCAACAATAAACCAAAAGAATAATTATTTTTCTTCATAATATTCCTCCTCTTTTAAATAAAGGTATTAGTAGAAAAAAGATTTAACATTAAATTTATATCTTTTAAATAACCAAAGAATAAAGAATTTGATATACCTCTTCCAATAAAAGTTTCTGGAAAAGTTAAAGCTATAGGGGATAAAACCAAGTTCAATAAATAAATAATGAACAATCCCTCTATTAATCCAAAAGTAATACCTCCAATTTTGTTTAACTGTTTAAGTACTGGTGCCTTTAAAAGGAAAGAAAATAGCCCTAAAATTAGACTTATAAATATATTTACTAACCAAAACACCGCTATTATTGAAAATAGGCTAATAACTATTCTTAACAATCCTTTTGAAATTAAATCAGGAATAAAGTTAGCTTGTTCCTTAGATTTTGAATAAAATAATATACCTAAAACAAATTCAACTATACTCTTAAATATATTATACACTTTAGGATTATTAATTATATACCCATTAACAATAGGATAATATCTTTTAGTAATTATTACTGATAGTATAACCTGTATTATGTTGAATATTGATAATACAAGACCTAATCTAAATCCTTTTGCCATAGCATATATTAATATGAAAATCATTATCATATCTACCCAATTCATAAAAATCACCAAACCTTATATTTAATTTTATAATGATAATAGCTCTATCTTATTCCCATAAACTACAATTAGATTCTGATTTTCTTCTACTACTTTTAATATATTTTCCTCGCTCTTATATTTAAATGCTTCCTTCCCATTTATTAAGCCTATCATATAATCATCTCCATATAATACTATGTATTTATCATATAGGATAATCTTTTTGTAGTCCTCTGTAAAGTTATATTTTTCTTCTGTTTCCCCATCTGCCGATATAGTTTCTAAGACATTTCCATATAATACATTTATCTTTCCATTATGAACATATATATCTTTTATTAATTTAAATTGTTTTTCCCATAAGATATTGCCGTTATTAATGAGATATAAAGATTTATCTGTCATTACTATAAGTTTATTCTTATCTATAAAGTTTGAATACAGAACAATTTCATCGTTTAACTCAGTGGTAAATAAGAACTTTCCATTTAACTGAAAACCTTGAACCTTAGATTTTAGATTATTACCTTTTAAATTTAAGGTCGATATAGCATAGCTTATACCATCATGGTTCATGGAGTAAGTAAGGATATTAGAATCTATTATATTATCTTCTATTATTTTTCCTTCCTTATCCAATATGATTATGCCCTCCATATTGTCTTTTGTAATATGGACTAAAACATTTCCAAAATTCTCAACCACATTGTTAATATTAGCCTTAAGTCCAGCCCTATTAATAGTTTCTCCCGTCTCATTTAAAAAGTAAATATCTCCTGTAGACTTTTCATATACATATATGTTCTTTTCCCCGAAGCTTACCATAGGTTCATCAAAATTAAATTCTTTTTCCCATTCCTTAGAACCGTCTATTTTAAGCTTGGTAAGTTTATTATCTTTCCATATCATTATTCTCTTTTCATAAAAGGCTAAATCATCAATGCCCTCATATATTGGAATGGACTCTACCAAGTTCAAAGTTTGATTTGTTATTTTGGGGGCTTTAATAAAATCTATAATCTTTTCTTGATTTTCTTTTTTTAAAAATAATAACATTAGCACAATTAATATAATAATAATAAACCTTAGTATTTTATTCTTCTTTTTCTTTTGAACTTCATCCATAGTACCACCTCACCACCGTTATAACTATCCTAAATTTATATTAAAATTTAGTAATACTAATTATCTATATAATTCTTTGAATTCTTTTAAAATCCTTCTATTTATTGTAGATATTTTTAAATTTGATATAATAAATGTATCCATACATTTTAAATGGAGGTTGAAAATATGTTAATAGACAAAGATTTAAACACCCCTTTATATATACAACTTTATGAAAATATTAAAGGCATGATTGAAAGGGAAGAATTAAAAGAGGGAGAAAAACTTTCCTCTATTAGAAGTTTAGCAAAAAAACTAGAAGTAAACAATATCACCATTGTAAATGCTTATAAACTTCTTGAACAAGAAGGATATGTTTATTCTATAAAAGGAAGCGGAACCTATGTTAAAAGACCTAAATATGGCATGGATGTCCCATATATGGAAGATGGGGATATTGAGCTAATGATAGGAGGAGTCCTTCCTATATCTAAAAATAGCATAAACTTTGCATCTGTGTCCCCTACTCCTGAAATATTCCCTATTGAAGAGTTTAAGCAGGCCCTGGTTGAAGTTTTAGATAGAGATAAGGGCAATGCCTTTCTATATCCAGAAATAAATGGATATGAGCCTTTTAGAGAGTCAATATCTAACTTTTTATATGAAAATTATAATATGATTGTTGATGAAGACCAAATTCAAGTAATCTCAGGAGGTCAGCAAGGAATAGATATAATAGCCAAGACTTTGATTTCCCAAGGAGATTATATATTTGTAGAAAATCCTACCTACTCTGGTGCTATAGCTGCCTTCCAGTCTAGGGGAGCTAAAATAATAGGAATCCCTATGGAAGAAGATGGGATTAACCTAGAAGTTTTAAACAAGTATATTAAAATGTATAATCCTAAGTTTCTATATATGATGACTAATTATCAAAGTCCTACTACCTATTCCTATAGTGATTATAAGAAGAAAGAACTCATTAAGCTTAGTAGAAATCACAAATTTTATATTATTGAAGATGATTTCTTAACGGATTTAAATTATGGTAAAAACAAAAAACTACCATTAAAATCTATGGATAGTTTAGATCAGGTCATTTATATTAAATCTTTTTCAAAGATATTTATGCCTGGAGTAAGGATAGGTTTTATGACTGTACCCAAAAGTCTTTTTAAGGATATTGTTAGAGCTAAACACACTGCTGATATTTCATCTTCCGGTTTTTTGCAAAGAGCCTTTGACTTATACTTAAGAAAAGGCTATTGGAAAAACCATATTGAAACTATAAAAAAAGTATATACAAAAAAGTATAATACTATGGTTCAAGAATTAAATAAATTAAAAAAATATGGTATTTCCTTTGTTGAACCCAATGGGGGTCTTAGTATATGGGTTCAATTGCCAAAGGAAATAGATTCAATAGAATTTTATAATGAATGTGAGAAAAATAATATAGCCATCGTTCCTGGCAAAATATTTTTCATTGGGGATAAAATATACTCTAATTATATAAGGCTAAGTTTCGGGGCAGTATCCAATGAGGAAATAGTCCATGGGATAAGAATCATTGAAAATTGCCTAAAAAAACGATATAAAGTAGACAATAATAAATATTTACCTTTTGTATAGCTCAAACATTAGGGGCAATCCCTAATGTTTCTAAAGAGTTTCTTTTAAAAATTTCATTATTATGGATATATATTCATCGGGCTTTTCATACATAGCTGCATGACCTGTGCCCTTTATGATGGCCCATTTAGATTTTTCAATCCCTTTATGAATTAGTTGTTGATATTTTAAAGGGGTTATAGCATCAAGCTCTGAGCTTATGATTAAAGTAGGTACTTTAATATCTTTAATTTTATGAAGGATATTATAATCCTCTGCGCTGTCTAAATTTCTCTTAAATCTTTGATACCATTCTTCATTTAAAATACTAGACAATATTTTTTGTTTAATCAAAATATCTTCATAATTCTTTTCATAATAATTATAGGAATACATGTAAGGCATGGTAATGACAGAAAACATATCTCCATCCAAAGTAGATGCTGCATATTCCCAGCTCTTCCCTATGTCTTTCATAATATTTGTAGTATAGCTATCCGTATTAGATAGTATCAGGGATCTAACTTTCTCAGGATAATTTAAAGTAAAAACCTGAGCTAACTTTCCGCCATAGGACATACCCATTAAATTAACTTTTTTTATTTTAAGTTCATCCAAAAAATCCTTAAGGATTTGAGCTTGAGTGTTTAATGTATATTCATCTTCACAACTATCCGATTTACCTTGATCTAGTAGATCTACTGTTATCATATTATAGTTTTTAGTTATCGTTTTTATAAATGGCGACCAGCTATTAGTAGACATCATAACTCCATTTAGAAAAACAACTGGATCACCTGTGCCATATTGTTTATAATAAATGTTTTTATTGTTTATATTAATATAAGGCATAGTATCAGCTCCTATTTTATTGTTAATATTAGTATAGCAGAAAAACTGACCTTGTGCAGTCTGTAACCATGCATTTACAAAAATGCAAAAAGGTGCGTCC
>DHBY01000082.1:0-11780 GCA_002398845.1 Firmicutes bacterium UBA4916
CCATATTTAAATGGGTCTTCTTCTTCAAAAACCATATTGCCATAGGCTGTTATAAAAGCCTTGCCAGTAATCTCTGGTATTATGGCATTGTAATCTCCAACTGTGGTTTCTCCTATGATTTTGCCTACAAATTTAGTTCCAGTAATGCTTTCATAAACAAAGGGTTCATTTATTTTAAGTAATCCCTTTCCATGTAATGTAGCTAATTTGGCACTGGTCCCAGTGCCACAAGGGGATCTATCTACTTGTCCAGCTCCAAATATAACTACATTTTTTAAATTAGCCTCTTTACTTGAAGGCTTGTCATATATTTCTACTAGGTCTACCCTATCAATAAAAGGATTAGTTGGATGAATCACAGGTATTTGAGCATTTATAGTATCTCTAATGGTTAAACCGTATTTCACCAATTCATCAATATTTTCTATAGCTACATCTAGCCCTAAATCACGTCCATTTACTATGGCAAAAAAACTGCCTCCAAAGGAAATATCCACAGGAACTTTTCCCAAATCGGGTACATCTATTTCGATATCCTTTTTGTATAAAAAGGATGGAACATTGATTATTGACACTTCTACTGCTTTTCCATTTTCGACCTTAACTTTTGCCTTTATTAACCCAGCTGGTGCATCTAAAGTTATATAGGTAATATGTTCTGTTACTTCCACATATCCTTTTTCTACTAGTAAAGTAGCTACTCCTATAGAGCCATGGCCGCACATATTTAAATATCCTCCGCCATCCATGAATATGACCCCCATTTGAGCTTCTTTATGGGTAGGCTTGGTTATTATAGCTCCAAACATATCTTTATGGCCTCTTGGTTCATGCATAGCCATAGTCCTAATATAATCGAAGTTTTCTTCTAAATATTTTTTCTTCTCCATCATAGTATCCCCTACTATTGGGGGAAGCCCATCTACAATAATTCTAGTAGGTTCTCCCATAGTATGTGTATCAACATATTCGAGTTTCATCCAACTCCCCCTTTATACTCTTGCTGTATATTCATAAGGCAATGATACTATTTTACCTGGAGTGTCTATTTCTACAAGTTGAGTTAGAGTATCTCTTAGTATATTTCTCTGCATATCTGGATTATTTGGCTCTCCTACATTGGCTCCCATAGGTACAATAGGAGCTGTACATCTTGGAGTGCCGTTTTGTCTAACTACTGGTGGTAAGGCAGCGATAATTATAGTGGGGATTCCTGCCTCTTCAATTGCTCTCTGCACAAGCACGGCAGAGCGGTGACATGTGCCTCACCCTCCTGTCATTACTACGCCATCTACTCCTTCTTCTTTTAATATATTGGCTATTTCTGGTCCTGTCTTTTCAACAAAAGCCTTAACATCTCCTCCTCCACCCATGAAACCTATGTGACTTAGAGCTATTCCTTTTATAAAACCTTCTTTTGCTAATTCTTTAAGCCTATCAATAGGAAACATACAATTTATATCCTTATTTACATCTGAGTTATCATAACCACCATGGGATACCATCAAATCATGACTATCTGTATCATTAGGTATGATTCTATAAGTCGTATCTCCAGAAAGATTAAACCTTTTATCTGATTTTAAATGTACTCCTGCTGCTGTAACCAATGCAATAACCATTTCATTTAATGGTTTTGTAATAGGTGCCCAAACTGGTGGTGGAGTTATAGGAACATAAACTTCAGATTGCAAACCTTTAACCACTGTCAAATCCATATTATCCCTCCTTAAATAGTACTTTCATTTTCTATTCTCTTATTCAATTGATCCTTAGCGGATTTTAAATAGTTTTCGTCGATAGTTTCGTCAATTACCTCTGGATAGGTCATTAAAAATCCTATCTGCTGTCCTTCTTTTAGTTCATTGTCGCAAATTACCATTCTCCTTGGAAGTCTTAGCTGCCCCATACGTCCCTTTAAATCTATGACTACTGAAGCATCTGTAACTTCTATTATTATCCCTTCATAATATCTTTCAGAGGAAATAAACCTTAACTTATCCATGGATTATTCCTCTCCATCTTTTTCATATAATTCTTTTCTTTTTTTACTCATCTTTAATACGGTTTCATTATCTACTAGGTCAATTTTCTTATTAGTAGCTTTTTCTATTAAATCTATATTATTAAGTTTAACATCCTTATTATATTTTCTTTCTGCTTTCTTGATTTCTTCTCCTGCCATCTTTGCTTTTAGCATAGATAGTGCTCTTATAGCATCTTCTTCACATAGACAATTGTTTTCTAATACTTCATTTTCAATTCCTTCTTTAGACTTGTTTAAATCCACTATAGCATCCATATATTTATTTCCTACAACCAACTGGCCTTGTACTGCTGCAAAGGTCATACCCACTACTTGAATACCTCTTTTACCTATTTCTTCTATATGACTTGCAAAATCCACATGGTTATTGCCAAAGCCTTCGGTGGTAACAATAGCTCCATCTATGTCCATAGCTTCTACAGTCATACCCAATAGCTTTGATACATAGAACTTTTCAGAATTAGCTTGAGGCGAACCAATAAATATTACTGCTGCTAAATCTATTTCTTCATCCTTCATAGCTTCTAATACCAAAGGTTCTCTAAAATAATGTCTGGAGGTTTCCTTAGATGCAGGTCCTATGCAAGTTAAGGCATGAACACATCCATCTAATACTTGTAATGGTGATACTACTATTGGTACATTGCCTAAATCTACATTGGCCTTTGCTCCTAATACACCTACAGGTTCTTGTGGCATTAAATAATTATCATGCATTGCACCTTGACCCATTATTTCCTTTACTATAACTACCTTTTTCTTGTGAGGTCTTCTCTTTTGTACAAATTCTTCACTCTTTATAGCTAAACTCTCATCAACCTTTTTTAAAGCTTCCCTAATCTCTTGGGTAATAAAATCTGTAGCTCTATGGGCAGCCATAGGTCCTGGTCTTTCCATGTTTTTGCCTGCCTTTATTGTAACATTGGTCTTAATTAGTATTTCTCCTAATTCTGGAGAGCCTGGCCTGCCCCACATTATATTTTCTTCGAGGATTCCTTCTGATGAGCCAAATTCACCTATTTGAACTCCAGTCTCATCTGTACCTGTTACCATCATAACTACTCCATCTAAAACTCTTGTTGAACCTTCTCCTAGTTCTCCTTCTTCCTTAACAGCTATTGGCTGTACGTCCATGATGGTATTGGAAAATTCTCCGTATCTATCAGGTGTTATAAAGTCTATCCCCATATCTACTACTAATTCTTGGGAATCAACAGCATCTTTTAAGATATCCCCTCTAATATATAAAGTTGTACCATCTATTTTGGTTTCATCGCCAAATTCTACTTTTTCAATTTTAAAGTATTTTCTTTCTAATTTTCTAAGCTCTTTTTCTTCATATGCAGTTTCATTATTTTCTTCAGCAGTTACCTTAGCAGTTTGATTTATTAATTCTCCCTGTCCCATAACTGGAAAGGGTATTTCAATATTTATATCTTTTCCTTTTCCAATATGGATTTTAATATTTCCATTATTGTTTTGCGTAATAGGTGTTTGACTATTCTCTTCTTTTACTTCTTCTTTGGTTTCTACTATATCTTTAGTTTCAGAATCTAAAGCCTTTATGCCCTCTAGCATATCAGAAGTTAATGGAGTCAATGCATCTATAGTTTTAACAAGCTTTGCCCCTAAAACTTCTCCTATTTTAAGACAGTTTTCAGGAATAGTGATTAGTTTTGAATCCTCTAAATCTGGTATTATATCTGGATCTTCAATATTTGATGGGCTAATTATAGTACCTTCTTCAAATCTACAGCAGGTTATTGCATAAGAATCCTTATGTTCCATGGCTGTTTCATAAGTTATTGACATCTTATCCCTCCTATTCTTTTTTTCTTCTATATAATCTATGGCCTACTGCTCTTAATATATGGTCTGTGCTGTGATACATTGGTAGTCCTATCCTAGGAGCTACATTCATTACAGTATCAGTTCAGGTCTCACAGGTTCCAACTACAATAGCTTCGGCACCATTTTTCTTTAAATACATAATTTTTTCTGCCTGTCCTGGACAGACTCCTGGTTCTTCGCATCGTAATCTGCCATTTACATCTTTCATTCTTTTACAATTAGTAGCGGATACTACCTCTCCTCCCATGTTTTCTACAATAGATGTAAGCCTATCTACTTGGGCACCACATTCGCAGCCTAAGACCCCAAATTTTCTGCTATCATTAGGGAAAGGCAATGCTACCAATATTCCCCCAGTAGTTTTTGTAACTACTGAATCTTCGCTGCCAGTTTTCCCCATAAAAGGTCCCCCTAAAATTATCTCACCATGAGGCTCTATATATCCACCACAATTATCTATTAAGGATTTAATAGAGGTGCCTATAGGTATGTTTAAAAACACTTTTTCCCCAGATTTTATTCTTCCATCTACCGTTAAATCCTTTGTAATTACTGGCCTTCTTTCTTCTATAGCCAGTACAATATTTCTTATGGTTTCAATATTGGTTACTACTACATTGGCTTCAAGAGGTAATTGTCCTGGTTTTAATATAATTCCAAATAGCTCCCTAATAATAACCCTTTCATCTCCTGCAGGATACATATTAGGTAAATATTTAATTTCTATATTTTCATAATCTTTTATGGCCTTTCCTAATTCAATTAATGGTTCTTTATTCTTTGGTTTTATAGCTATATATCCCTTTTTAGCTCCTGTTATCTCCATTACATATTTTAAACCACGAACAATTAAATCTGGATCTTCCATTATCCTTGCCATATTGTGGTTTAATAGGGGTTCACATTCCGCTGCGTTTACAACTACAAATCCACTTTCAAGTTTAGTATTTAGTTTAATATTGGTGGGAAATCCTGCTCCACCTGCTCCTACAACTCCAGCTTCTTTTATTAATTCTAAATAATCATTGCTTTCCTTAATTTTTATATAGTCATCCGGTTGATTTGGCAGAGCTTTGATAGTAATATTTTCATCATCTATATCTACTATTTCTCCACTTACACTAGAGTGGATATTGGCCCCTAAGCCATTAGGCACTGCTATAAGTTGACCCTTATATACTTTGTCTCTAAGTTTTACTATTGGACTATTGATTCCTCCTACATGTTGTCTTAAAGGTATTTTAATTTCCACCTTTTTTCACCCCCATTGTTAATATATTAGCAATTACCGTGCCAACAGTTTAATTTATCTTAAACATTGATAATATCAGATTCGAATAATCAGTAAAATAAACTTATGACTAATTTTAGTCTTAGCATTAACTAAATTCATAGAATTAATCCTTCTTATAGAGAATATTTATACTATAGAAAGCGCTCAAGTCCTTTACCTTCTTCAAAAATAAGATATGACTAACATTAGTCACAAGACTATTATTAGTCATATAGATTATATTTCTTCATCTTTGAATGAAGAGTGGTTCTAGGAATATTTAAAAGTTTAGCAGTCTCCACTTTATTGCCATTGTTTATTTTAAGGGCTTCTTTAATCATAGTTATTTCTAAATTCTCAGTGGATTGGTTTAAATCCATTGAATGTAAAGGCTCTATATTAATCCCGTTAGTTTTCCCCCCCATAATATATTTAGGAATCAAATCCAATGTAATAGTATCCTTTCTACACATAATTGCCATATGCTCCACTACATTTTTTAGTTCTCGAATATTTCCCTTCCAAGGGCAATCTATTAGAAAGTTTACTACATCATTATCAATTTTTAGTACTTCTTTATTATTTTCTATACAAATTTCTTTCAAAAAATAATCGATAAATAAAACAATATCCTCTCTTCTTTCCCTTAATGAAGGCAGCATTATTTCTACCACATTTATTCTATAATATAATTCATCCCTAAATTCATTTTCTTCTATCATATTAGCTAAATCCCTATTAGTTGCAGAAATAATCCTTACGTTAACAGGTATATCCTTTTCTCCACCAACTTTTTTTATCTTCTTATCCTGCAGCACCCTCAATAGTTTTACTTGCATAGATATGGGCATATCTCCTATTTCATCTAAAAACAAAGTTCCATCCTTAGCTTGTTCAAAAAAACCCATTTTTCCTTCTTTTTTAGCCCCTGTAAAAGCTCCTGCCTCATAGCCAAAGAATTCAGATTCAAAAAGTTCTGAAGGTATAGCACTGCAATTTACAGGAATAAATCTACCAGGGAGATTACTATATTTATGAATAGCTTTTGCAAATTCTTCTTTACCTGTACCGCTTTCTCCCGTTATAAGGACTGATACATTAGTTGGTGCTATTTGTTTAGCTATGTCTATTTTATCTATTATCTTTTTGCTGTGGCCAATAATCCTATCAAAAGGGTCTGAAGAATCCTTTCCTATTTGCTTTTCTAGTACAATGAGCCTATCTCTTGCTTTTTCCAATTCTTTTTGTAGTTCTTCAATTTCTGATATGTCCTTTTCTGTACTTACTACTCCATATAATTTATCATTGATTATAATTGGTGAAGCACTGATTATTACATGATACCCTTCTTTAGGAGAATGGTAGATATTTCTTACACTTTTTTTAGTTTGGAATATTTTTAAATCTATAGCATTAGGAAAATGCTCCTCTAGGAATTTTCCCTTTATCTCTTTTTTCTTTATTTTATATAAGATTTCAGCATTTTTGTTCCATATAATGACTCTGCCTTTATTATCCACTACGCATACTGCTTCATTTATATTGTCAAATATATGTTCTATAGCCTCTTCAGCTTCCTCTACTCCTTTATAAAAATAATCTCGAATATTTTCTTCCCTAACAATTCCAACTATTTTCTCCCCATCAAATATTGGAATTCTACCAATTTTATTATTGAGCATTAAAAGTCGAATATTTGCTAGAGTTTCTTCCAAATTGGCCTTTATTATATCTTTAGTTATAATATCTTTTATGGAAATTGAGGATATATCTTTGTCAGCTACTTTGTAAATATCATTTATAGTAACTATACCAATTAAATTATTATTCTTTAATACCAATACTTCCCTCTTGCTATTTCTCATAAGATAATTAAATACAGTCTCAAATCTATCTTTAATATCGATGAAATACATATCCTTACTCATAACTTCTTTTACAGGTATGCTATAGGTTTGTAGAAACATTCATTCACTTCCTTTTACTTTATTAACTATATTTTACTACATATATATTTTTATCACAATTTTTATACTAAAATTTGAAAATTTAGCAATACTATATATGAAGTATTATATTTAGAAAAGGAGGGAAACCGTGGCTAAAAACAATAATAAAAATGATTCTAAGAATCAAAAAAACAACAGGAATAACAATAATAACAAAAATCTAAACAAAAATGACAACAAGAATGACAATAAGAATGATAACAAGAATGACAACAAGAACGATAATAACTAGTTAAAGATTAATGAACCCCTCAAAATATTTTGAGGGGTTCACTAATCTTTGTTTGATGCTATTCAAATTTCTGAACATTATCATAATCTACAGTAAAGTATTCATTTTCCTCAAGGCCAAAATGTCCTGAGCTATAAGGTGCGCCATCTACGGATATATATACTTTTTCTACTCCATAGTAATTTCCAAAAGTGTTTACTATGCTTTTCAATATTTCCTCTTCCATGGCAGAACCTGCATTCATATCAGTTAATAGCTCCTTTGAAAAATCCACATTAACAATCCTATTGCCTCTGTCTAGTTTTATAGAATTGATCTTTGTGTTCTTTGATATAGTAGGCATTAATTCGTCTGACTCAGGATTTTGTAGATTAGATTCTAATATCTTTTGAATATCCCCATTAGTACTAAATTGGATATCTCTATCAAGATACAAGGTTTCTATGTCTGTAGCTGATGGATAGTATAATCTAACTTCAGTTTCATAAGGTTTATTTTTTATATCTTTTAATAAAGTCTTGACTTCAAAATCTCCGTCCTTATAAATTGAGGCTACATGTCCTATACCTACAACATAATAATCAAATTGTTTTCTACCTTCTCCTAATTCAGTAGTTACCTCAAGGGCTTTAAATTTTTTATAAGGGGTTTCTATATCTACATCAACTCCAGTAATGGTCTTTTTGTGCCCCCCTGAAATATTCCATGTCGTACCTACCTTTAATGGCTCTTTTAAAATTACATTGTTATTTTCACTATCTGTATCTAACATGTTTTCAATATGATAAAATTCACCTTCGGTAAATACCTCTCTTAATTCGCCATCATTGTATTCTAATACCTTTGCTATAACAGTACCGGAATTAAATATCTTTATTTGAGCCCTATTATCTTTGATAAATTCAAAAAATGTTTCTTGTTCTGCATATTCATTGCCTATTCCTTCGTACTCCATTTTAGTATTTTCTTTAAAAGGATAATAATCCTTTATGGTTCTAGCATCCTCTTCAGTAGGCTTAATATTTTCAGTGCTATTTTCCTTAGGAATGTTTTCATCCTTAGGTATATCGGCCTTTGTACAACCTGTAAATACTATAGCTACAATCAATAATACGGTTGTTAACAATAAATACTTTTTCATATAATCACCTCAATAAACTTAATTTGATATATTTCTATATTTTGATTATATCCTTATTGTATAAGATTTATTTCATAGATGGGTTAAAAAACGGTTACAATTGATGTTCAAAATGGATACAATTTAATTATATTAGTATATAATTAAAAATAACATTATTATAAATATTTTCTTAGGAGGAGCCTTATGAAAAAAATACGTTCATTATTCTTAAAAGGGCTTTTAGCAATATTACCTTTAGTCATTACCTTGTATTTACTATTTTGGTTTATAACAACTTTAGATGATTTTATAGGTAGAGTAGTAGTCCCTATAATAGGTATTTCTTTTCCAGGAATGGGGTTAGTCTTTAGTATTGGTTTAATTCTTCTAACAGGATTTTTTATTTCTAATTATGCTGTAGCTAAACTTGCCCAAGGGGTTGAAAAGCTTTTTGAAAAATTGCCCTTTATTTCTAAAATATATACTGGAATCAAACAAATAATTAATGCTTTCACATTAAGAGATAAGCAAACATTTAATAAGGTGGTCTTAGTAGAGTATCCCAGAAAAGATACTTATGCTTTAGGATTTATTACCGGTGAATGTCAAGGCGAGATACAAGAAAAGGTTTCAGCAAAACTAGTTAATGTTTTTATTCCTACTACACCAAATCCTACCTCTGGAATGTTAATTTTAGTTCCAAATAATGAAATAATCTATCTAGATATGTCTGTAGAAGAAGGCCTCAAGATGATTGTAAGTGCTGGCGTTGTAGTACCTGAATATAAAAGTAAATAATTTAAGAACTCCTATGGCTTTTTAAAATATCACCAAAAGGGGTTCTTAAACTATTAAAGTATCTCTATATCTGCTTTTAATTTATAGATTACATCTTTTCTTTCTACGATTATATCCGCTTTCTTTAAAAGTTCTTTATCATTTCTTATATTTATTAATAGCTCTTTGTTTGGATTAATGGCGATAGGGTTTTTTACCATTTTTAGCATAGATAAATCACCTGTAGTATCGCCATAAGCATAGCTATTTTCAAGATCCACATTATATTTTTCAACAAACTCCCTTATTGTTTTTTGCTTATTTTCAGAATCCCACATTTTTATTATTTCTCCTGTAAAGTTATTGTCTTCATCTACTAAATAAGCTGTACCCCTATATTCAGTAACCCCGTATTTTTCAGCCATCTTTGAAACAAGAAAATCTGGACTGCCTGATATAAAGAAAACCTTGTGCCCTTGTTTTTTATGCCATGCAATTTTATCTCTAGAGTATTTATATACCATATCTCCATTTACATTTATCACTTGAGATGCGATAAACTCAATATAGGATTTATTTACTCCTTTAAGTTCTTCTATATAAACTTCTGACAAGACCTCTAAATAATGTTCAAAATCGCCATATCTCTTTTCCCATTCTTCGTAAACATATTTTACTTTGTTATACCATACGGAAGGGTCGATTACTTCGTATTTAATCAATTTTTTAAAATGCTGTATCATAAGAGAATTCCTAAATAGGGTCCCATCTATATCAAAAAAAGCTGCAATGTTTTTCATAAAATCCCCCAATTCTTTTTCTATTATTATATGATATATACCCAATTTAGTATAGTATTACCCTGTGAGCCTTTTATCTTTCATTACAAGATTAACTAGGTTTTCATGAGGATTTTTAAGTATATTAATTTTATTTTTTATAATTTATCCTTAAACATTAGCAATTATTTAACTACTGCATAATATATATTAGAAACTAAAAAACATTAATTTAACATTACTTATTTTAATTAATCAAATCTTTTCTGCTGTACTTTATTTGTTTAAATGTTAAAATTTGGAGGTGTAAGATATGACTGAGGCAAGAGGTGGTTTTTTCGGTAAGGACTGTGGTATGGATGATTCACTATTATTTTTCTTCCTACTATTAGTGATTTTATTCTGTAACTGTGGTGGATTCGGTGGGAGGTGCTAGTTAAAAATATAGGAAATCTAATTATAAAACGGCAGAGGTCTTGTAATATTACAAGACCCTTTGCTATTTTATAGTATCTAGTAGAATAATTTGAATTAAAATACGGGTTTCAACTACCATCCTTTTTTCAAAAACCGTCTTTTCTCCACATTATCTAAAACTTTAGAACAAGATTCCCAATCTATATGTTTTACTTCTTTGTTATATCTATTTTCAAAAGGATGTTTTTTAGGTACTCCATCTATTAATTTCATTGCTTCTTCTTCCTCGCCTAGTGCAATTTTTATCCACACATCCTCTAGTGTATCTGGTACTTGTCCAAATACATCAGAAATATTTCTTAATCGTTCTGATAATCTTTTATGGACCTTATCTTCTATAGAATCTTTATATCTCATATTGTAAATATAAATAGTATCATATTCTTGCCCAATCCTTTGGATTCTACCTTTTCTCTGTTCTAATCTAGTTGGATTCCAAGGCAAGTCAATATTTATTAATGAACCTAGGGTCTGTAAATTTAGTCCTTCACTAGCTGCATCGGTGCCTACTAAAACTCTAATGCACCTATCTTTAACCTTAGCTTTAATAGTTTCTTTGTCTTTATAGATAAATTCCCCATTTTTGAAAATCCCAGATTTTGTTCCTCCTGCATATATGCCTATAGTTTCCTCTGGGAATTCCATAGATAGATTTTGGGCAATCCATCTTGCAGTATCATAATACTGTGAAAAAATAATAGTACCTCTTTCTAGCCATTTCTCATCTCTTAGTAATTCTACTGTTTTTTCATATTTAGGGTCAACAGCATTACTAGATTCTAATGTCTTTACGTACTTATTTAAAAGTTCTGTTTCTTCTTTTGTTAAATCTTTTATCTCCGATGTCTGTTCCATATCCTTTTCATCTTTAAAATCTTCTTCTTCCAAAGTTTCTCCTAAATATGTATTCCATTCATTAAGCATTCTATTGCCAGTATTTCTTCCTGCTTCAATGGAGCTTCCTATTCTTTTTAAAAGCAATGTCTTTAAAAAACCTGCCCCTTTATTTCTTCTGCTTAATTCCTTACAAAATTCCTCTGCATAATTATATGCTTCCTTTAAATAAGTATTTAATATTAAAGCATCCTCATCTTCTTCTCCAAACAGTTCTACTTCTATTTTTTGTAAGTATGGCTCACCAGTATCCGGATTAATTGTATCTTCCAAGTATTTTCTTTCTCTCCTTATAACATGTCTTATATAAGGATTGTA
>DHBY01000082.1:12134-12846 GCA_002398845.1 Firmicutes bacterium UBA4916
TTCTTTACCCATTATTAAATTTAAACTTCTCTGAATCATGGTTCGTTTTCTCCAATAGGATGCAGGGCTTCCTAGTACACTATCATTTTTCTGAGATAATATATTCATTAGATCCCATAGCTCTATTGGATACATTTGAATAGGTGTTGCTGTAGCTAAAAGCATACTTTTAGTTTTAATGGAAATACCCAGTAAGAATCTATAAAGATTATTTGGATTAGGACTATGATCTTCCTTACCTTCTCCTAAATTTTTTCTTCTGGCCCTATGGGCTTCATCTACTATTACACATTCATATTCTTGTTCTAAAAGCTCATCTATAATCTTTGAATTAGCCACAATTAATCCTTGGGATATGATTCCAACCCTTCTTGGGCATTTTTTTATGCCCCTTTCTATATATTCATGACCTTCTTCATCAACCCAGGACTTACCATCCCATACAGCAGAAGGCATATCTAATAGTGAATTCATCTCATCTTGCCACTGCCAAATAAGGGTCTTTGGTACTATTATAAGTATTGGTTTATCTCCATATAGTGCCATTAACTGTGCTGCCATAGCTAATTGTATAGTCTTACCTAATCCGACCTGATCTGCAAGTATATATCTTGCCCCATAGGGCTTTTTGTGATCATGAAAAACTCTATCCACAAAATATTTCTGATGTTCCCAAAGTCCTAATTGTTCCCTATAAACTGGGGATTCTACA
>DHBY01000019.1:0-1013 GCA_002398845.1 Firmicutes bacterium UBA4916
CATCATATCATCGAGTCTAACTAGTAAAATCTATTCGTACTAATTTCTTTCCGTTTGGTAATTTGCTTTCTTGATGCCTATCTTTTTTATAGTTTATTTTACGCATAACTTCAACTAACCCACTTTCTTCCACAGGATGGAGAACCTCATCTAAACGGTCAAATACATGGAGATATGGAGAATCAGAGACAAACGAATCGTTTGTATTGACTTGAATAATACACGACACATACTTTGGGTTCACTTTCTTAACTACTTTTTGGAAGCATTCATAGCCAATATACTCAATTAAGAGATTTGCTACAACCAAATCTGCATATGGTAACTTCATATCTTGAGTCAAATCTACACATAGCGTCTCGAGTATACCTTGTAGTTCTGGGTATCGTTTTTTGCACGTATTCAAATAGTTTTCATTTATGTCGATTCCATAAACTTTATCGAAAACCTGATTATTTATATGTTCTAATCCGTTCCCACCCGCTATCCCAAAAATCATAATGGATTTTATTGAATGTGTATAAAACTGTTCTTTCATCATTTGGTTCATTGTCTGAAGCTGAAACACACTATCTAAACTCATATGTTTTTCATAATCTTCTATGTCAATATTTTTCCAAGGGTTATTCATTTGTAACACCCCACAAATTACTATTTATCGGTTTTTAATAAACAAATCGTATGTTGTATTTTTTTACTTTTTTGACTTAATTAATTACTTATATCAACTAATTCTTGTTATCTTCTTGGTTATCAAACATATTAAAAGGTAAAATTTACTTGTTTACCACCAGGTTGGGAATTGTGAAAATACCCAGAAGTCACCGCTTCTTTCAGTAATAAAGGTGAATTCTTCATATCCTTCCAATTCATAATTATAATCTAATTTTTCAACTGAAACAGTATACTCGATTTGATTTTCACTTAATATTCTTATTTACTTCCGCTATTTTACCATAACTATGATTAGTACCTCTGGCCATATCATAGGCACACAATTTGCCGCCCACATC
>DHBY01000019.1:1221-7388 GCA_002398845.1 Firmicutes bacterium UBA4916
CTTTCCTTTAAATTCTACCTCAAAAGTTTTCTGTATTCAACTAATTCTTCATTATTTTCAAAAGTAAGAATCCCGCTTCAAAAGATATATTATTATTTTATTGTTATTTAATAAATCATTTGATATAATTATAAAAAACAGCGTATATAAATTATTGGAGGTAACAATGGAGCAATATTCAAATAAAAAATTTTCACTGTTTGAATTTAATAATTTAGAAGCTAACGATGAAAATAAATATGAATTAATTGATGAAATTGTTTTAATGTCACCACGACCAAATTATATACACCAGCAAATTATGAGCAGGTTAAATCTTGAAATAGGAACCTATCTAAAGGAAAAAAAATGTATGGTGTTTTCTGAAGTTGAATTAGAATTTGATAATAATGTTATAATTCCTGACTTATCAATTATATGTGGATTGAATGATTTTAATATCCAAAGATATAAAAAAGCCCCTGAACTTGTAATTGAAATTATAAGTCCTGGCAGTCAATATACGGACACATTCACAAAGCTTTATAAATATGAACTATTTGGAGTTAAAGAATATTGGATAGCTAATCCAAAAACTGAAATTATCACAGTATATAATTTTGAAAACAAAACTAATAAAGATTACGGTAAACAGGAAAAATTAATATCCTCTGTTTTCAATGATTTAGAAATTAACTTATCCGAAATTTTCTTATAGGTTCCCAAAAATGTTTATGACCGGTAAAAGGTTTTCCTTTAAATGTGCAAATTTTTGATTAATGTAGTATTATTTTATGAAATATCATGATTTGCTATATAAAACTGTACAAATTTTTGACTAATACAGTATTTTATGAAAATAAATGCTGTTCCCCCCTGCATTAATCTAATTTTTGCACACCCGTCAAAACCTTGCGAATATATTCAATGATAATACTTAAGCCACACGATATAATTGCAAAAATAAGATTTAAAGCAACAATGTGTTTCATTCTTATGTGAAATTAGTTTTCCACTGTAGAGCCCGAGAAAAATCTGCTGATTATAAGCTCTCTTGTTTCTATGTCGTTAAAATCCATAACTCCTGCATAATTATCCACATGCAACACTTTGTTTCCTTTTTGAATAATAATTTCATTCCTCTCCTCTGTCAGTGCCAAATTGTCCATATCCCATAACTTCCTCATCTCGTCATCAGTAATAATATTTTTTGTAAATATAGTCATCCCTCTCCACTTCATTCCTTTTTCTAATTTCTCTGTTATTCCGTTAAATATAATATCGGCGAAATATGAATTTATTGCCTCATAATATTTAATTCTTATGCTTTTCGAACTATTGCCCAAATTCTCATATTCATAATAAGTATAGTGCTTATGTACAAAGGGGCTCATGCTTTGTCTAAACTCTCTGCTTAATACACCTCTCTGACTTATTTCCTTTGATATTTCTTTTAATGTAATTATAGGATAGCCCTCCGGTACGGAATCTACTTTATAAATTTCCTCGTTCTTTTCCAAAATAGAAGGTCCTGCTACTTGCATAAAAATTACTAATATAATTGTTCCAACTACAATATAATTTAGAACGGAATCCTTTGAAATCTTATTCTTTTTTACAAGATACCTGATACTTGAACCAAATATAATGCCGATACCGGGACCTAATAACACATATACCACAATTCCAGGCATAAAAAACGCATCAATAATAAAAGACAGTGTATAAAACAATACAATAATCCATGTTGAACCATAAAATGCAATTATGCGTCTTCTAGCGCTTTTTAATGTAGGTTTTGTTATAGACAGGCCATTTTTAATGTTTCTTCTTGCTTTTACCATCCAAATTAAGCTGTAAACAGCAGGAATTGCAGTAAATATACATAGTACAGGAAATAAAAATGTACTTGTAACTCCTGTAAAATTTAATAGATTAGTATACTTTATAGGTATATTCCTGACCAATATAAAGACAGCAAATATTGCGAATATAAGTACTCCACGCAGTTCATTTTTCAACAGCGTATTCTCAACAATTTTTTGCTCAATTTCTTCATCTGTTTGAATAAGAACAGGTTCGCTGTCTCCGGCAGCATAGAAGAACTGTAAATAGTCTAAAGATGTTATAAATGTCCAACCCGACTCTTGACATAGCCTCCTATATTCCTCTGAGCTTTCAGTTTTCTCCGGAGTAAGTGGTCCGCCTTCTTTAAATACATCTACATAAAACTTAATTTTCTGTGGTTCTATGGCCCTGAACTTTGCAGTATATCGTCCAACCTTTTCAACCATCCAGCCTTTCTCAGCCATTTCCTCCAAATATTCTCCCATAGCTTTATAATCTAGTGAGAAAAATCCCCAAAATACGCGTTTAGTTTTATTTTTCATTTACCGCACTCTCCCTTCTAAGAAATCACTGCCATCTGAAACCAATTGCTTTAACCGCTGATATTCTTCTGTTAAAATTTCTATTCCCTCATCCGTCAAAATATATGTTTTTCTTCTGTTTTCTTCTGAGAGCTGCACTATAAATTTTTCCTCCTCAAACCTCGATAAAAGATTATATAAAGTGCCTGCCCCTATCTTTACCCTGCCCTCCGTACGTTTTTCTACCTCCTGCATAATTCCGTATCCATGCTGAGGCTCTGATAGTGCTAAAAGTATGTAATACATTGGCTCAGTTAAATTTTTTAATTGTTCTCTTGCCATAATATCGTCTCCAAACAACTGTATCGATATTTGATATATCCATTATCAATATAGTATTATATTTTTTCATTAATGTCAATATTTTTTAATAAAAAAATACCATAAAATTCATTTCTGAATTATACGGTATTCCAATTCTTCTATAAGGATAAATACGTAATTCACGTAACAAACTTCAATTTTATTGTCAATTTCAAAATCCTGCCCCGAAATGGTCTCTAACAGACTTCAGTTTATTTAACTTATCCAACACCTCATAATATTCTTTGTCTAAAGCTTCTAATTCTTCATTTTTTAATTGCATGGATAATCTTCCTATTATATCGGAAAGCCTGTTTTCTAACAAAACTATCTGCATATTTACATCTTCGTTTTGTTTATTCCTATTCTTTTTTTCTTTAAATTCTTTAAAAGTACCATTAAATATTTTTATTTTATAATTTTCGATAGTCATAATTTTATTGGCAACTTTGTCTATTAAACTTCTATCATGAGATACAAACAATATTGTTCTGTCATACTCCTTAAGAGTATCCTCCATAACTTCAAGCGAATTTATATCTAAATAATTTGTCGGTTCATCCAATATTAATAAATTTATATCCTGCAATAAGATTTTTGCAAATGAAACTTTAATTTGCTCTCCCCCGCTTAATACTTCGACCTTCTTATAAATATCGTCTCCTTTAAACAAAAGTCTTGCAAGAAGGAGTCTTGCAAAATCCTCAGAATAAATACAGCTTTCCATAACATTATCAATAATACTTAATTTACTGTCTAATATTTCCATGCCTTGACTAAAATACCCTATCTTGGCACCTTTGGACAGCTTAATTGAACTATCATTTTCTGTTATCATTTTAACCAAGGTGCTTTTTCCGCATCCGTTAGGCCCTATCAATGCAACCTTTGAGCCATTATATATAGTAAACTCCGCATCTTTGAATATAATTTTATTTCCGAAGGACTTATTAACTTTCTTCCCTTCTATTATTATTTTACTGTGAATATCAGAAGCCATAATATCTAATTTAATTTTAGATGATTTCTTAGGTTTTTCTTTCGCGTCTAAATTTTCAATCCTTTTTTCTAAATTACCTACTTTTCTGTCCAAATTTGCTTTAGCCTTTTGACCACCCATTTTATGAAGTCTTGCTTCTGAATTTCCCATTCTTTTAGGAGCTCTTTTTACACTTTTTACCTTTTGTTTAGTAGTAACAATTGCACCTTCTAAACGTTTTTTCTCATTAACGTATTCTTCATACTCAAATTGAGCTCTTTGTTTATCATGAAGCCTAAGTTTAACGTAATCGCTGAAATTTCCTTCATAAGTTTTAATCTTTCCGTTTTCTACTTCAATAATTTTATTACATAACTTATCTAATAAACTTCTATCGTGGGAAATTATTACCAATGCACCGTTATATTCTGTAAGTTTCTTTTCCATCAGCTCAATACCTTCAATATCCAAATTACTTGTGGGCTCATCGGCGAAAATTAACATACTTTCATTTTCTAATGCTTTTGCTAATTTAAATCTTGTTTTTTCTCCTCCGCTCATATTTTCATTCCAAGAAGTTTTTACACCAAACTTTGAAGCCATTTCACTGCTGATTTTATTAGTTTTTGGCTCATCTAACTGTGAAACATACTCAGTCTTACCTGTAATTCTAACCCATCCTTCATCAGGCTCTGTTCTTTTACTTAAAATATTTATTAATGTAGTTTTTCCGGCACCGTTTATACCTACCACACCTATCCTATCTTCCGAATAAATATTTAATTTATCTATATCTAAAATTAATCTGTCCCCATAAAATTTCTTTATTTTATTACATTCAATTATAAGCATAAAAAATCCTCCCTTTCATCTATGGAGGATAGCATTTTTACTTTTCCATACTAATATCAATAAATGCAAGATAAATCCTGCATTATATAATAAAGTAACTGCAGCTATTAAAATACTATCCACCCGTAATGCAATAAAACACACAATAAATAAACCTTTAGTTTATGTTTGTAGTTTTTATTATTTTTCAAGCGGATTATTTCATTCTGCAATACCTTATCCTTTCTTATTATTTCTATGATTATTATAAAGATTTATAATTGCATTGTCAACAGAAATTCCGTGGTATAGCGGAGAGTTCTTACTTAGATATTATTTCAAAGGTTATATTATTTAAGCCTTTAAAAGGAAGTCTATTATATTTAAAACCTTAATTCCATCGTAGGATTTAATAAAACTTTTATCCATTGAAAGAACAATTTTCTCATAATTATCGTTGATTAATTTCAATGGACGAAGTTCTCTTTCACGAACTTCTTCACCCATCATAGTTTCTGTAACTTGGATATATATTTTATCATCCGGCCTTTCTGCTATAAAATCTACTTCTGTTTCACCTACTTTTCCTATGTAAACACGATAATCACGTCGAATAAGCTCCAAGAAAACTATGTTTTCAAGAATATGTCCGCGGTCTGCATCCCTATAACCAAGCAGCATATTCCGAAATCCCAAATCAATAATATAGTTTTTACCCAATGTTTTTAATAGTTGTTTGCCTTTAACATCATACCTTCCAACAGAATAAAATATAAAAGCATTTTTAAGCATATTAATATATTTATCAACTGTTTTTCCGGCTACATTGCTGTCCGAATTTTTTCTTCTCTTATCTATTTCCCCCTCTGAAGATAAGATGTTTCCAATGCTGTTAGGTGAAGTAATATTTCCTATATTGTCTGCAAGAAACATTACTAATTTATTTAAAAGAGCTTGATCAGCTACCTTGTTCCTTTCTAATACATCTCGAAGTATAACAGTAGAATAAATGCCTTCCAATGCTTCATTTATCCTTGCTATATTAAAATCAAACTGACAAAGTATAGGCATTCCTCCTATCTGCAAATACATTTGAAATTTCTCATCCATCGTTATGTCAGCTGCAAATTCATAAAAGGTTAAAAACTCTTTAAAAGACAAAGGTAACAAACGGATTTCTACATACCTGCCGGATAAAAGGGTAGAAAATTCTGTGGATAATAAATATGCATTGGAGCCTGTTATGTAAATATCTACATTATAATCCAAACGAAAAGACTCGATTGCCTTTTCCCAATGCTTAACAGTCTGAAGTTCATCAAAAATAAGATAATTCTTTTCCCCTTCAACAATATTATTGCTGACAAAATCATAGAATGTATCATAATTTAGTATATTTCGGTATCTCAGTGATTCCATGTTCATGTGCAGAATATTCTCCTTCGGTATATTTTGTTCAAGAAGATAATCCTCAAACAAATCTAATAATGTGGATTTCCCGCAACGACGAATACCTGTTATAATTTTTACCAAATCTTTATCCTTAAATTCTATTAACTTCTGTAAATATTCCGGTCTATTGATTCGTTTATTCATATAACTCCCCCCTAAATAATTACTTGTATTATAACCCTAAATCTATAAAT
>DHBY01000053.1 GCA_002398845.1 Firmicutes bacterium UBA4916
AAATGTGTTCATAGGCGCATTCTTATTTCAAGGTATTTTAACGATGACTCCTTCTGTTATCAATAGCGCTATAAATATTGATATAAGTGAAGTTCTTCGTATAATTATCTCAAATGGAATGATTGTTTATGCACTTACAAGAAAGGAGCAGGATTGATGATTAAAGATAAAAATAAGACCAAAAAAATGATAAATAATTTTATCGTACCAGTTATGTTCTTAGTTATCATCATCATTGCAATCCCCCTTTCTGGGTTTTCAATGCCGTATTTAACTGAACAGGTGGTAACAAGACTTGCTAGGAATGCTTTCCTTGTTATTTCCCTTATCTTGCCAATCATGGCTGGAATGGGAATTAACTTTGGTATGACCTTAGGTGCTATGGCTGGACAGATTGGGCTAATCTTTATAACTGATTGGGGGGTTACTGGAATCCCTGGACTTCTTTTAGCGATGGCTGTATCAACTCCTATTGCCATCCTATTAGGCCAATTTGCTGGCAGAGTTTTAAATAGAGTAAAAGGTAAAGAAATGATTACATCTATGATGTTATCCTTCTTTATCTCAGGAATATATTTAGCATTTACTCTTTACATCTGCGGTTCTATTATCCCATTTAAAAATCCATCTCTTATTCTTTCGAGGGGATATGGGGTTAGGAACGCATTAACTCTTGATATTGCTGGAGGATTTGATAATTTCTTTGATAAGCTCTTAGGCGTAGATATTTCAATTGGAGGTGTCCATATTCCTATTTTAACCTTCTTGATTATCGCATTAGTTTGTGTCTTCACTCAGTGGTTTAAAAAAACCAAACTCGGACAAGATATGCGTGCAGTTGGTCAAGATATGAAGGTTGCAGATAATGCCGGAATCAATGTTGAAAAAGTTAGAATTCAATCAATAGTAATTTCAACAGTTTTAGCAGCATATGGACAGATAATCTATTTGCAAAACATTGGAACTCTTAACACCTACAATGGTGCAGACCAAGCGGCATTATTCGCTGCAGCCGCCTTATTAATTGGTGGCGCAACTGTTTCAAAAGCCACGATAACAAATGCTCTAGTAGGTACGGTATTGTTCCATTTGATGTTTATAGTTATGCCAGCTGCAGGAAAGAACGTTACAGGTCAAGCAATGCTTGGAGAATATTTTAGAACCTTTATATCATATGCTATCGTAACAATAACTCTTGTTATACACTCTTGGAAGAGATCGAAAGAAAAAGAATTAGACAGAGAATCCCTCAGATTATCAAATGAAAATAAATAAACTTTACCTTAAAGGAGATTTCTAAATGAAATCTCCTTTAATCTATTCAAATAATATTTTTGCTTTTCCCAATTCATAACCCCTATTCAACGTTTTATCTTGATAAAGTATTAACATATCATAAATCTTGACCATAATTATAAAAATGCTTAATTCAAATAAAGTATTTTTATAATCTAAAACGTTGTTATATACGAAATTCTATTCCAGCCCTTCTTTTTTTCAAACGCCTCAGCAGATTTACTTTTTTAAAATAAATGAACTATAGACATAACTTTCAGACATTTTTCTATATCCACTATCATTTGACATATGAATGTATGTTTTTTATTTATGCATTTTTGTTCGGCTTTTCTTCTCTTAGTCTAAATATTAGACTGAGAGAATAATATATAACTATAAAGGAGGGAAAGCTTTGAAAAAGAAATTTTTAGCATTCTTATTGGTTACTCTACTAGTTATTAGTACTACTGGTTGTGGCAAAAAAGAGGCACCAGCTACTGGCGGTGAAAATTTGGGATTTAAAATCGGTTTAGTTACTGGAACCGTATCCCAAGGCGAGGAGGAGTTCCGTGCAGCAGAAAATGCAGTGAAGAAATATGGTAAAGATGTTATTAAGCACGTAACCTATCCTGACAAATTTACTCAAGAGCAAGAAACTACTATAGCTCAAATTACAGGTTTGGCTGCTGACCCAGAAGTCAAAGCCATAATAATTCTTCAGGCTGTACCTGGCAGTGCTGCAGCTATTGATAAGATTAAAGAAGATAGGGATGATATTGTATTCATAGCCGGAGTACCTCATGAAGACCCCGAAACTATAGCTAGCCGTGCTGATATCATATTAGAAACCGATAACTTAAAACGTGGCGAAACTATAGTAGAACTAGCAAAAGAAATGGGGGCAAAGACCTTTGTTCACTACTCCTTCCCAAGACATATGTCTTATGAGCTATTAGCTCAGAGAAGAGATGTTATGAAGGGAAAATGTAAAGAATTAGGCCTTGAATTTGTTGAAGTTGACGCCCCAGACCCAACTGGAGATGCTGGTATTTCAGGTGCACAACAATTTATGATTGAAGATGTGCCAAGACAAGTAGATAAATATGGTAAAGACACAGCATTCTTTAATACCAACTGTTCTATGCAAGAACCATTGATTAAAGCTGTATTGACAACAGGAGCCATTTATCCTGAACAATGTTGTCCTAGTCCATATCATGCTTATCCAGGTGCTTTAGGCCTTGAAATACCTGAAGATAAAGCTGGCGATGTAGACTATATGCTAGAACAAATAGCTGCAAAGATTAAAGAAGAAGGTGCTTCGGGAAGATTTGCAACTTGGAAAGTCCCTGCTAATATGGTTATGGTAGATGCAGCTGTTGAATATGCTGTAGCTTATGGCAAAGGTGAAGTAGGAAAATTCGATAAAGATAAAATGGTTGAAATTCTAAAAATTGTTTCCAAAGATGATAATGTTCCAGTAAGTGAACTTGAAAATGCTCCAAACTTTCTAATGTTTGTAACAAGTTCACAAATATTTTAAGTAGAGAGGTCGTTTGTACGGCCTCCTTCTTCTTAAATTAAGGAGGTAATTAAATGGATTTACTCCAAATGAAGAATATTACTAAATTATATACTGAAAATCGAGTTTTAAATCAAGTTTCCTTATCTATAAAAGAAGGAGAAATTCATGGTCTTGTAGGAGAAAATGGTGCTGGAAAATCCACCTTAATGAATATATTGTTTGGAATGCCTGTTATTCACTCAACAGGAGGATTTGAAGGAGAAATGCTATTTAATGGAAGGTCCTTCCTTCCAAAATCTCCTGAAGAAGCTATGAACTTAGGCATTGGTATGGTCCATCAAGAATTTATGCTTATACCTGGTTTTACCATTACGGAAAATATAAAGTTAAATAGAGAAAAAACAAAACCTACCTTTGTAAGTAAAATCTTTGGTGAAAGACTAGAAAAATTAGATCTTAATGCTATGGCCAAAGATGCAAGAAAATCTTTAGATAAATTAAATATGTCTATTGATGAATATCTACCTGTGGCAGGTCTACCTGTTGGTTATATGCAATTTATTGAAATTGCTAGGGAAATAGATAAGAGTAAATTAAAATTATTGATTTTAGACGAGCCTACAGCAGTTCTTGCAGAAACAGAAGCAGCTCAATTTTTAGATATAATAAATAAATTATCTGAAATGGGAATATCCATATTATTCATCTCCCATAGATTGGATGAAATAAAAAAGATAACAGATTCCATTACTATTTTAAGAGATGGTGAAGTAGTAAAGACTATAGAAACCAGTGAAATAAGTATTGCTGATATGGCAGGTTTGATGGTAGGTAGAAATATTGAAATGATTAGAAAAAAGAAAAATGAAAGGAACGCTGGAGATGAATATATTTTAGAAATAAAAGATTTTAAAGTTAATATGCCTGGAGAAAGAGTTAAGGGTTTGGATTTGAAGGTTAGAAAAGGTGAAATTCTGGGTCTTGGGGGATTAGCTGGCCAAGGGAAAATTGGTATAGCTAATGGAATCATGGGATTATATGAAACTTCTGGCACTATAATAAAGAACGGAAATAAGCTTCCATTAAACAATCCAAGAGAAATCCTACATTCTTCTATAGCCTTTTTATCAGAAGACAGACGAGGAGTCGGACTTCTATTAGATGATTCCATCGAATTCAATATTGGTTTTTCTAGTTTAGAAGTGCAAAATAAATTTCTAAAGAAAATTGGACCTTTAAATTTAATCGATGAAAAGAAGATTAGAGAATATGCTCTTAAAATGATAGAAGAACTGGATATAAGATGTACAGGTCCTAAACAACATACTAGATATTTAAGTGGCGGTAATCAACAAAAGGTATGTATAGCTCGTGCTTTAACATTGGAACCAGATTTACTACTGATTTCAGAACCTACTAGAGGAATAGATATCGGAGCTAAGAAGTTAGTACTCGATACCTTAGTTAAATTAAATAAAAAGCTTAATATGACCGTAATCATCACCTCCAGTGAATTGGGAGAGCTCCGCCAAGTATCCGATAGGATAGCTATTATTTATAATGGAAAAGTAGGTGGAATACTCCCTCCAGATGCCTCTGATGAGCAATTTGGACTATTAATGGCTGGGGAAAGCTTAGATAAGGTGGTGAATTAAATGAAGGATTTAATGGATAAGATTGGTTTTCCTAGATTTATAATAACAGTGTTTTTAATTGGCTTAATCCTATTGGCCGTATTTTTAAAGATACCATTACCTGGATTAATTACAGATATTTTAGTCCGTTTTGGTATGAATGCTATCTTGGTATTGGCAATGGTACCTGCTGTCCAATCAGGAATTGGGCTTAACTTTAACCTACCACTGGGAATTGTATTTGGATTGATAGGTGCTTTAGTAAGTATAGAATTTAAGCTTGCAGGTTTTAAGGGTTTGCTGGTTTCTATTCTAATTGCAGTTCCATTAGCGGCAATAGCTGGTTATTTTTATGGTAAGATGCTCAATAAGATTAAAGGGCAAGAGATGACCGTTGGAACCTATATAGGTTTTTCTGTTGTATCTTTAATGTGTATATTTTGGTTAGTAGCTCCTTTTAAAAGCCCAGAACTTATTTGGGCTTATGGTGGTAATGGTCTTCGAGTTACCGTATCTTTGGAATCTTCTATTGGACATATATTGAATAATTTATGGCATTTTAATATTGGAAAAGTTGTTGTACCTACTGGATTATTGCTGTTCTTTGCCCTTTGTGCCTTCATAGTATGGGTATATAATAAAAGTAAAAAAGGCCTATCTATGAGGGTTGCAGGAAGTAATGAAAAATTTGCCCTATCCAATGGTATAGATGTCGATAGGGAAAGGATAATTGGAACTATAATATCCACAGTATTAGCCGCCATAGGAATAATCGTATACAGCCAAGCTTTTGGATTTTTACAATTATATAACGCTCCCCTATATGCAGCAATGCCAGCAGTAGCTTCCATACTCATTGGTGGTGCTTCTCTTCATAAGGCAAAAATAGTTCATGTGATAATTGGAACCCTGTTATTCCAATCCCTATTGGTTGTGGCATTGCCTGTAATTAATATTATATCCGAAGGCAGTATGTCAGAAGTAATAAGGACCATTATATCTAATGGCATCATCCTTTACGCATTGACAAGAACTGGAGGTGAAGAGGCATGATTGTACCAATTATCTTCCTTATATTAGGCGTTGTTGGTTTCCTCTTTACAGGGCTTCCTTTGAAATTCTTAATGGATGAGATGGTAATCCGTCTTGCTAGAAACTTAGTCCTCGTATTATCCTTGATAATTCCAGTTATTACTGGAATGGGCTTAAACTTTGGTATTGTACTCGGAGCTATGGCTGGGCAAATTGCCCTAATAATAATTACCAACTACTCCATTGGTGGAGGTTTAGGCTTTTTATTGAGTATAATTATCTCTACTCCTATAGCCATTCTATTTGGTTTTCTAGTAGGTAGAGTTTTGAATAAGGCAAAAGGTAAAGAGATGATTACCAGTATGATTTTAGGTTTTTTTGCCAATGGGGTCTATCAACTAATATTTTTGGTCTTTGCTGGCTCTATAATTCCTATAAAAAACAAGAGTTTACTCCTTTCTTCTGGGGTAGGTCTTAAGAACACAGTAGATTTAGCTGGCATTACATATTCATTAGATAGGCTAATTCCCTTTGGTAAATACCCTATAGCTACCCTATTAGTTACCCTACTACTTTATCTATCGGTAAACTATTTCTTAAAAACAAAATTAGGACAAAACATGAGAGCTGTAGGTCAAGATATGCACATTGCAGAAGTATCTGGCATCAATGTAGATAAAACTAGGATAACTGCTATAATCATATCTACGGTTTTAGCTGCTTGGGGACAAATAATATTCTTACAAAATATAGGCACTATGAATACTTATGGCAGCCATGAACAAGTTGGACTATTTGCAGTAGCCTCTCTCCTTGTAGGTGGCGCTACTGTAGATAAAGCTTCTTGGAAAGAAGCTTTAATTGGAACTTTCTTGTTCCACTTCTTGTTTATCGTATCTCCATTGGCAGGACAAAATCTAATGAATAATGCTCAAATTGGAGAATACTTTAGAGTATTTGTTGCCTATGGAGTCATAGGTTTAGCTCTCCTCCTCCATGCTTGGGAAAAAGATAAATCTAAAACCAGTTTAAGCGATATTTAAGTATAATTAAGGTTGGTGAAATTTCTTCGCCAACCTTAAACTATCTTTGTCCCATGAACCTCCATAACCCCTGTATTCCTTACCAGCTCTGTATAATTATCCTTTGTAACTCCTCCTCCAGCCAAAATGATAATTCTTTTCCTTGCATATTCTACTAATTCTTTTAAGCTTTCTTGATTATCTAAAGCTTTACCCTGTCCTCCTTTAGTAAGGACTCTATCTATACCTAATTCAACTAATTTATCTAAGGCTTTCTTTTTATCATCTATTTCATCAAAAGCCATATGGAAAGTAATGCTCAAATCCCCAGCCTTTTTTACAAGTCTTTTTATAGCTATTTCATCTATCTCATTATCCTCTGTTAAAGCCCCAATGACTACTCCATCCACCTTTAAATTTTTGCATATCTCTATATCTTTCTCCATTACTTGTATTTCTTCTTCTGTAGATACAAAGCTCCCCCCTCTTGGTCGTATAATAACATTTATTTTTAAATTTAAGTTTTCCTTTGCTAAAAGAATAGTTCCATAGCTTGGGGTAGTCCCTCCTTCTTTAAGATTATGGCATAGTTCTAGTCTATCTGCCCCCAGTTCATATGCCCTCTTAGCTTCCATATAATTTCCTACACAAGCTTCCTTTAAAATGTTCATTTAACCCCCTCCTCCCCCCTATTATACTCTGTAAATATCATTTTACAAATAAACTATTTTTATTTTCCCTTTTTTATCAATGCAGAATAATGATTATTAGTATATAATATATAATATCTATTAATTATAGATAATTATTATATATTTTGTTTGGAGGGCTTTATGCATAAATTAAGTTATAATGAGATACAAACTATACAAGAAAATACAACAAAAAAATTAATTAAATATATAAATGAATTCATAAAAAAAGATAGATCCTTAGATTCTATAGAATTCTACTACCCTGATTTTGATGAACAAAAAACCATGATAGCCTTTAACGTTTGGGTTAGCATTGATTATAGGACCAACTATGGCAAAAGCTTTATTGAGCATATGCTAGAGGATAAATCCCCTATGCTTTCTAATTTGGAAAAAGAAATATTAATAGAACGAAACAAATCCCATATATCCCTATATGAAATATCAGATATTAAAGGAGAATATATTCATACGATAGACCTATTGACTAGAAAACATCATACTCTTTGGGAGCCTAGTATAGCTAATATACTTAAATCTTCAGATTTAATATTTGGAAGAACTGGTAAAATCGTAGACCATGAAGGGTTTATTGGAAATATAAGTTTTCTACCTAATTCTGCGAAAAGTACATTTATGGAACAGGTGCTATTAGACTATAATCGGATAAGATTAAAGCATTCTGAATTGCCTATGAATATTTATCTAAAGCAGTATAGTGTAAATGCATATAGAATATATACAGAATGTATATACGATACATTAGAAATGGATGATGATATTACTTCTATGCTATATGACGAATTAGAGGAATTTGAAAACTATTTAGGTCTTCAAACCTCAAGGCCAAAGATTAAAAGACATATTACCAATTTGATTAATCTATTTGAATATTGTCTAATGGATGCAGAAATGACCTTATATGATTTAGATCAGCTTGATTTTGAATATCTATTAGACGAAGCTATAAACGATGGGTTTATTTCAACCCAAACTGAATTAAACTCCTATATTTCTACATTGAAAAAATATTTGGGATATTTAAAAACCAAGGCTCCCATATATAAGGAATCATACGAAAAAATCCTTGAAATAAGTAAAAATAGATTTTTATATATGGGTAATGTTAAGCAAACTAAATCGCCTTTTGATATCAATAGACAGTTATCCAATGGGATAATGCATATATTAAACGAGCAATCCTTCGATTTTATTATGGATTATGAAAAATTTATATCATATTTAATGAATAATCCATTACAAACAACTAATAAAAAGAAATATATAAAGAGAAAGGATTTGCTAGAAATCAATGACATAATGGAAAATCAGGAAACAATTACAAAGAAGTCCCCAAATCAGGAGGACTTCCCTATGCTCCATCTATTTTATAAATTTTCCCTTGAAAACGGACTAATTAAGCTAGAAAATAATTTCCTATCTGTAACCAAGAAAAGCTCTCAATTTCTAAGGCTTAATGATGAAGAAAAATATAGCTTATTTGTTCAATATATATGGAGTGATGAATTTTTATCCTATGCAAGCAATACTCTAGACCAAAGTTCTATAGAATCCACTAGAAATAGTATATTGGATTTGCTGAGCAATCTAGAAGAAAATACTTTTTATAAATATAGTGGGCTACTCCCTGCTTGCATAAAGTTTCCTGAGTTTCTTATTTCCTATTACAAATACTTAGAGTTGATGGGATTGTTGAAATATAATTATCATCCTTATTTAAGCATAGGCCTTACCCCTTTTGGAAAATTAGTATTTAAAATTCTTGCCCAAAAGGATGGTTTCCTAGATAATAACGGGAAGATTATAAATTTAGATATATACCGAGGATAATAACCTGCCAAAATGGTGCCAGGCACCATTTTGGCAGGTTATTTTATAAATAAATAATCCAATATAACTATAGGATAAGCCTTATCTATTTAGTATAATAGTAGTATACTACTATTATAAGGTGGAGATAAACTATGACAGATGTAAGACTTAACCATATAGTGCAAAAAGTTAATGATATGCCAGTGCTACCAAGTAGAGTCAATAGGATTATAGAGCTTACTGAAGATCCAGACTCCACAATAGACGATTTAGAAAAAGAAATATTGATGGACCAGAGTTTAACATCCAGAATATTAAAATTGGCCAATTCTGCTTACTATGGATATCCACGAAAAATTAATACGGTTTCTCAGGCTACTATTTTGCTTGGATTTCAAACCATTAAAAGTATAGTATTAGCTTCAACTGTAAATAAAATCATGACCCATGAATTAAAGGGATATGCCTTAGGAGAAAATGATCTATGGACTCAATCCCAAGCCTCAGCTATTATCTCCAGAAATATTGCCAAGGAAGTTAAATTTTCTAATCCTGAAACAGCATATATTGGAGGATTATTGCGGGATATAGGTAAAACCATATTGAATTACTATGTAGAAAGGGAATATAATGCCATAGTCAATAAAGTAGAATATGGTAATGTCTCATTTTCAGAAGCTGAAGAAGAAATCCTTGGATTTAACCATGCCCAAGTGGGAGAGAAAATAGCTGAAAAATGGAATTTCCCTAAAGACTTAGTAGAAGCTATAGGGCTCCACCATACTCCGGAAAAATCTACTATAAATCCTACTTTGGTTTCCATTGTCCATATTGCCGATGCCATAACTATGATGATGGGCATAGGTATTGGCGCTGATGGTTTAACTTATAATTTTTCTCCTTTTGCTTTGGAAACCTTAAACTTTAACGCTCAAGATTTAGAAGATTTCATATCAAAATCCCATGATTTAATAATTGATGGGGATAGTTTTGATTTAATATAAAGCCAAATCAGAGAAATATTTCTCTGATTTTTTGCTTATAATATGTCATTTTTCCATATTTAATGTATAATGAATATGTAGGTACTCGAAATAAATAAGGAGGGATACACATGGAGAATTTACTCTTAGATGATTTTACTAAGTACAGGTTTTTATCAGGGATAAAATATTCTCCTGATGGCAGCAAAATAGGTTTTGTCCTTCATCATATGGATGTGGAGGAAAACAAATACCTATCAAATATTTACATCTACGATATTAAAACGGAAAATTCCACTAAACTAACCTCTCAGGGCTCGGAAAAAACTTTCTTATTTAAAGATACAAACACCATACTATTTCCCGATATAAGAGATTCCAAGGATAAAACTAGAAAAGAAAAAGGAGAAGATTTTACTGTTTATTATGAAATACCCTTAAATGGTGGGGAAGCCAATAAAGCCTTTGAAATACCACTAAATGTAACCAATATTGAAATGCTAGATGATAACAACTACTTAGTCACTGCCCTCTATGATTATTATAAAGAGAGTTTAAATAGGGATTTAGAAGAAGAAAAAGACTATGAAGTGCTAGATGAAATTCCCTTTTGGTCCAATGGTCAGGGATTTACCAACAAGAAGAGAAATAGACTATATATTTACAATATAAAGGAAAATCACCTCACTCCAATTACCGATGAATTCACTAATGTAGATAGTTTCAAGTTAAATGAGGACAAAACTAAGATAATTCTTATTACTAGCTCTTTTATAGATAAAATGCCTTTAAAATCTGAACTATATCTTTACCATATAGAAGAAAAGCATTTAGAAAAGCTAACCCACGAAGAGATATTTTCTTATGCCTATGCCGACTTCCTTGAAGATAAAATAATATTTGCAGGCACAGATATGGAAAGCTATGGCATCAATGAAAACAATCATATTTACCTAATGGATAAAAGTGGTAATGTAAATATATTATCCCCTGGCAATTATAGTTTATGGAATTCCGTAGGCTCTGACTGTAGATATGGAAGCAATAATTCCATAAAAGTAGATGGTAAATATTTATATTTTGTAACTACAGAATATGATAGTTCCTATATAAATAGAATAGATAAAACTGGCGATATAGAAAAATTAACTATTGAAAAAGGCTCTGTTGATGGATTTGATATACTAAATGGAGAAATTGTATTTGTAGGTCTAAGAGGGCTTAAGCTGCAAGAATTATATAAACTCGATAACTACAAAGAAGAACAATTGACCAGTTTCAATGAATGGGTTGTGAAAGAAAAGAAACTCTCCACTCCTGAAAAAATAACCTTTGAAACGGAAAAAGGAATAAATATTGAAGGCTGGATAATGAAACCTGTTGACTTTGATGAGAATAAAAAATATCCGGGAGTACTTGATATCCATGGAGGACCAAAGTCTGTCTATGGAGAAGTGTTCTTCCATGAAATGCAATATTGGACCAACGAAGGCTATGTGGTGTTTTACTGTAACCCAAGGGGTAGTGATGGTAGAGGCAATGAATTTGCTGATATAAGAGGAAAATATGGAACTATAGATTATAACGATTTAATGAAATTTACTGATTATATACTAGAAAACTACCCATTTGTAGATGAAGATAAATTAGGTGTAACTGGAGGCTCCTATGGTGGATTTATGACTAATTGGATTATAGGACACACCAATAGGTTTAAAGCTGCTGCTTCCCAAAGGAGTATTTCCAACTGGATATCCAAATTTGGTACTACAGATATTGGCTACTACTTTGTAGATGACCAACAGGATGCAACACCATGGAATGATGTGGACAAACTATGGTTTCATTCTCCACTAAAATACGCTAATAAAGTGATGACCCCTACACTATTTATCCATTCAGAAGAAGATTATCGCTGTTGGTTAGCCGAAGGATTACAAATGTATACCGCATTAAAATACCATGGAGTAGAAGCAAGACTTTGCATGTTTAGAGGAGAAAACCATGAATTAAGTAGATCTGGTAAACCAAAACATAGAATAAGAAGGCTTAAAGAAATGACCGATTGGTTCGATAGATATCTAAAATAAAAGGCGGGGAATCCTCCCCCGCTAAAATTTTATCTATCAGGTGCTGCATGCTGCATAGTAATTGATTAAATCTATCCCTACTCTTTTTTCGCTACTATCCAATTCCTTAGAATTAACTATCATATCTAAATCGTCAAAGATGTTTTCCCCATCTCTATCATAGATAGATATATCATGAAGAGCATATGCTACCTCTTCCGTCTTTTCAGGAATCTTTGATAGGGCCTTGATAAATTTAATCTTATCCTTTGAGTAAACATTTCCTATACTTTCAATAAATAGATAATACTCTTCACCAATAAAATCATCCATTAAATTGATTAAATTAATTATATCTTCTTCCTCTTCAATATCTTGTTTAGATAGCCATTCCAATAAATTTAAAACACTATCTTTACCATAAATCTTCTCCAGTCTATTGAAATCAAGATTTGGAAGTAGGCCAATAGCTTTTCTTGCATTTTCCTTATCCTCTTCTAAAAGGATAATATTCATAAATACTTCTTCCTTAGAAGGTTCATATTTTAAGATTAGATTTTCTTCCTTCCCATTATTAGATTTTAAATATTCAATATTATTGTCATCATTCCAAGATTTAGGGAAATAATCCGTATATTCATCGGATTCTAAGAGAGGCTCTAGAGTTTTGCTGTTTATATAATAAATAGCCAAATCTATAGTTCCATTTAATTCTGTTTCTACAGCCCTTTTTTTGCTGTTTTCAACTCCAATCAATAATTTGTTTGAATCAGGAGAAAAAATTGCATCACCGATGGTTCTAATACTAGCTTTTTCCTCTAAATTATCAATAGGTACAATATAGGTTGTCTTTACAATACTGGTACCTTCATTTACTAAAAAATATTTCCCATCCTTAGACCAATTGATACCATAAATATTCCCGACAATGCCCTCTACTTCCCTTTCAGCATTCTCATTGGCATCATGTATTTTCAGTACCTTATCATCGTTCCCCCTGTTTTCAATAAATACGGTATAATCCCCCCAAGTTTTAGTTTCTTCCACATTTTCTCTGTTCTCTATATTCTTTTTAGATACAGGCCATTTAATATAATATAGTGATACTGTCACTAAGCCTGCTACAACCATGACCCCTATTAAAACCCAAATCCACCTTTTCATCATTCCCCTCCTTAAAATTCTATTCTTTTATTTATACCCCTTAATCCCATGTGTGCCCATACCCTATGACGGTATTTATTATATAATACTATTAATAATAAAAAAAATCCATACCTTACCATAATTATATTTTTAATATATGATTTTCTTATATAAGGGTAATAATATTAAAATAGAAGGATATACTGTTTAGATTGGTAAAAGTAGGTACTCATGTTAAAATAGGTTTAAGAATAGGAAAAGAGTAAGGGTGGAATGAAAATTGAGTTTTAAAGATAATTTTAATAGTAAATTATATAAACATGAAAATAAAAAATGGTTTAGATTTTTAAGTGAACTATATTGTAGAATAAAAGAAGATGAAGTAACTGCCGTAGGAGCTCAGCTCACCTATTTCTTAATACTATCTATATTCCCTTTTTTAATATTCTTTTTCAATATATTAAGTTATACTTCTATAGCACAAGATGAAATATTGGATAATTTGTTAATAGTACTTCCATTAGAAACTCAAACTCTTTTTAAAAGCATAGCAAAGGAAATAGTTAGCTCAAGTTCTGAAACCCTTTTATCCCTAGGGATTATTTTAGCCATTTGGACTGGTTCTTTAGGAATAACATCTATAATTAGGGCAATAAATAAAGCCTACAATGTAAAGGCAAGAAGACCTTATTGGAGGCTAAAGGGCATAGCCATTATATTTACTATAATATTGGCAATTTTACTTATTATAGTATTAGCCATGCTGGTATTTGGTGAAATTATAGGGGGAAAAATATTTGCTTGGTTTGGGGCAACCCATATATTTTATTATATATGGGAATTGTTAAGGGTAATTATTCCACTTATATCTATGATAATCATATTTGCTCTATTATATAAACTAAGCCCTACGCCTGAGGAAGGATTAAATATAAAGTTAAGTCAAACTCTGCCAGGGGCAGTGTTTGCAACTATTGGCTGGATTATAGCCTCCATGATATTTTCCTTTTATGTGAACAATTTTGGAAGATATTCTAAAACCTATGGCAGTTTAGGAGGAATCATCATACTCTTAGTATGGCTATATATAACCAGTATAATGATAGTATTAGGCGGAGAAATCAATGGAGCCTATGCAAGTCTTAAACCCCACACTGGTGTGGAGGATTGTGATGAAGATAAAAAATAAGATTTCATTCCTCCATTATATTAACGCCTCTTCTTTAAAAATACAAGGTTGCATATTAGCGAAATAATAAACACTAAAACAAATATATATCCAATTGGTATTAGTGCGAATGGCTCAACCAATCTCCCATCTGGCAAAACTTTCACACCTATAACATTGTAGGTAATAAAGCAAATCGCAGCTGCTAGAGCTGAAACTAGCATGGAACCTTTGGTAAATGAAACCCTCTTATCCCTTTTCCATCTTTCTGAAATATTTTTCATTACATTTATCTTCTCATCTGGAATAATTGGGCTTTTTAAATTCATTTTAAGCTTTTGCAATTCATCTGCACATTGTGGACATTTAGCTAAATGTTCTTCTACCAACGAAGAACTTTCTTTACTACAAATTTTATCATAATACAATGGTAATAAATCTCTAATAACTTCACATGATAATCTCATATCAACCTCTCCTTTAACTTTATTCTTGCACGATGATAAGTGACTCTTGCCCAGCCTTCCGTTTTTCCAAACAACTCGGCAATCTTACGAAATGACAGAGCCCCAAAAAAGCGGA
>DHBY01000072.1:0-569 GCA_002398845.1 Firmicutes bacterium UBA4916
GACAAAGTATACTCCATATCTTATTTAGAATCCTATGGGAAATGCCCTTATTATTTTTTATTAAATAATATTTTAACTGTAGAAGAGATGGAAAGGAAATTAGAGGATTATACACCTTTAGATAAGGGGATTATTACCCATGAAGTTTTAAAGGAATACTATTATAATTATAGATTAGAAATTGAAAATCATATACTAGGAAAAGAAATATTCCATGTAGATGGAACCTATGAATATATAATAAATAGGATACAGGATAGCATAAAATCCATGAATATTGAAATTGGGACTAATCTTTGGAAGCTTAGAATAGAAAACATGGCAGAAAGAATAATGGAATTAGTAAAAGTAGATTTAGATAGACTATCAAAGTATGATAAAAAAGCTATACCATTAGCTTTTGAAGTAGACTTTGGTAGAAGAAGACCATTTAACATAGAAGTAGATGGTATAAAAATTCCTCTTACGGGAGCAATAGATAGAATAGACAAATATGTTGATGAAGACAAATATATAATAATAGATTATAAAAATAGCGATTACAATATTAAAAATATAGATGATATGAA
>DHBY01000072.1:867-13757 GCA_002398845.1 Firmicutes bacterium UBA4916
GAAGAACTCGAAGAATTATTGGACATGACCAAGGCTTCCATAAAATCATATTTAGACTCAATTCAAAAAGGAGATTTCTCAGTAAATCCAATGGAATGTTCGCCTTTCTGTATTTATAAGGACATATGTAGATATAAAGAAGTTTTGGAGGTGATATGATGGGCAATACAGATTCTCAAAACTTAGCTATTACAACAATTGACAGAAATGTGGCTGTAAATGCAGGGGCAGGGACGGGGAAGACTAAGGTTTTGACTGAAAGATATATTTATATTTTAGAAAATGGGAAATTAGAAAAGGGTAAGGAAGTTGAATCCATAGTAGCCATAACCTTTACCAAAAAAGCAACTGGAGAGATGAAAGAAAGGATTAGGGATGAAATAAAAAATAGATTTTCCAAAGGCAATAAGTGGAAAAGATATTATAGAGATATGGAAAAAGCAAATATCTCCACCATCCATAGCTTTTGCGGCAGTATCCTAAAGGATAATGCTTTAGAAGCGGAAATCGATCCTATGTTTACAGTTTTAGATGATAATGATGGGGATTTACTATTAGAAGAAACTATTTTAGAATTGTTAACAAAGGGCATTGAAAAAGATAAAAATATATATAATATGATTAGATTATTTGGTAGGGATGATTTAACTAAAATGGTACCAGAAATTAAAAGTGTATACTATAAAATAAGAACCGTAGGATATACCTTTGAAGAAGTCAAAAACATGACCTTATCATCTATTGATAATATTAAAGTAAATTTTGATGATATAAAGTCAATTAAGGATGATTTTATCTATCTAATGGGTAAGTCTAGAAAAGGTTCAAAGATATACAAATTACAAACTGAGGATATTTGGATGAAATTTTATAAAGATGAATATTTTAAGGATGAATTGGTGCCTATTTTAGAGTATTTATTAGACAATATTGGGACCAATTCTAAAGAAACTGATAGGATAGAAAAATTGGGAAGCTCCATCAATAAGGTATTAATGATTAAGGAGAAACAATATAGATGGGTTTATGAAACTATATTGGAATTATTGATTGGGGTAGACAAAGAGTATACAAGGAAAAAAGATGAATTAGGGGTATTAGACTATGATGATTTGCAAATATTGGTTTTAAAACTTTTAGATAATGAATCCATTAGACAAAAATATCAAGACAAATTTAAATATATCATGGTAGATGAATTTCAGGATACCAATGAGCTGCAAAAAAAGATATTTTATAAATTATGTACAAAAGATAAAATATTAGATAGATCAAATCTTTTTATAGTGGGAGATCCTAAACAGTCTATATATGGATTTAGAGGTGCAGATTTAGAAGTGTTCTATGATGTAATGGATGATATAGAGAAGGTATCTAATCAAAAAACTATAACTTTGGAGAAAAATTTTAGAACGGTAGATACTATTATTACAGTTGTAAATAATCTATTTCAAGGATTGATGGGCGATAGATATAATGCCTTAAAAAGCCATCATATTTCTAAAAATAAAATAGATGTAGAAATATTGGAAAAAGAAGATTTAATAGTACCTTCTAATATAGGGAATAGTGATTATAGTATTTACTACGAAAGTAGATTAATAGCCAGTAGGATTAAGGAGCTAGTAGATGAAGGGCAATTTAATTATGGAGATTTTGCCTTATTGTTTAGAGCATCGACTATGGACAATATATATGAAGATGCATTAAGAGAATATGAAATTCCCTATTACAATATGGGAGGCAAAGGATTTTATCAGGGCCAAGAAATAATTGATTTATTAAACGGGATAAAGGCCATAAGCAATGGATATGATACCATATCTACCATAGGATTTTTAAGAGGCCCCATGATAGGCCTTTCAGATAAAACCATATATTGGCTATTAAGATACAAAAGAAAAAGTCTAATTCATACATTAAACATGGACATCCCCTATATAGAAGGAAAAGAAAAGGGAAAAGTAGTAAAGGCTGAAAAACTTTTAAAACAATTAATGGCAAAGAAGGACTTATATGGGGTTTATCCATTATTAAATGAATTAATCAATGAAACCTATTATTTAGAGGGTTTATTACTCCATCAAGGGGGAAGGCAGTTAGTATCTAATGTATATAAGTTTTTAGAAATTGCTAGGAAATTTGATAAGGAATTTGTAGGTTCCTTAGAAGATTTTATTGATTATATTGAGAAATTAAAACATACCGATGAATCTCAAGCCAAAATTCAAGGAGAAGACGCAGATGCGGTAAAGATAATGACAATTCATAAATCCAAGGGACTGCAGTTTCCTGTAGTAGTAATACCACAAATGGCTAGAGGATTTAATTATCAACAACCTAATATATTATTTAATAAAGACAAAGGTATAAGCTTAAAATATGATAATAATCCAGCCTTTTATAATAGTATGAAGGGGTATATAAGAAATAAAGAGGATGAAGAGAACAAACGAATATTATATGTAGCAATGACTAGAGCAGAAAAAAAGTTGATAATTGGTAACCAAGGTAAAAGTAGTGGGTTTAAAAAACTTATAAAGAATTTAATAGATATAAATCAAGTTGAATTTATAGATAAAGTAAATAGCCATGGAGATGAAAGGAAAGCCATAAAATTAATTGATGATAAATTATTATCTGTAAAACCTTTTGATAATAGGAAATTGCTATTACTTAGAGAAATGCCTGGATATAATCAAAAAACCTTTAATAGTTTTAATATATCCCAATATATTGAATTTAAACAATGCAAAAGAAGATTTTTTATGAAGTACTATAAAAGGCTTCCAATAGATGGAATGGATAAGAGTAAATTGGAAGAAGAAAAAGAAACCATGCCTATTATCTTAGATCCAGCAACTAAGGGAAACTTGATTCATAAATTCTGTGAGTATTATAGAAGCTCTATGGAGCCAAGAAGGTTAATGGCAAAGGTAGCTAATTCCTTTGGTATGGAATACAATGATAAATTAGAGGGAGAATTAGCACCCTATATTAAAAATTATTTAAAGCATTATAAGGAAGAGTATGATAAAATTTATACAGAGAAAAGTTTTTACTTGAGAATTGAAGATGTCTATATAAATGGTATAATAGATAGAATAAACATAAAAAGTGGTAAGGCAGAAATAATGGATTTTAAGACCAATAAAATTTATGATAACAAGACATATCTGATAAAAAATTATGAACCTCAATTACAACTTTATGCTAATGCTTTTCAAAAAATTGCTAATATGGAGGTGAAGAGGGCAAGAATTTTTTTCTTGGAAACAGGAGAGATAGAAGAAATAGATATTAGTAAAGAGGCTCTTCGAGAAAATTATAGAGATATAAGGGATTTTATAGCGTTTGTTACAAAAAATAACAATATTAGCAAGTATGAAAAAACTAGTAATTGTACAGGAAATTGTAAATACAATATATTTTGTAATCTTAATTAGGGGATATAGACGGGAAATTTTTTAAAATGTAGGGACCAATAAATTAGTTTATAATGAAGAAAAGACAGGGGAGAGGTAAAGTGAAGGAACTTACTATATTGGAACCGGGACAAAGACTTAAAGAGGCTAGAAAAAAGCTAGGCTTAAAGCAAGATGATCTAGCAGGAGAAAATATGTCAAAAAATTATATATCCATGTTTGAAAATGGGAAAAGACGTATTAGCATTATAAACGCAGCATATTTTGCAGATATATTAAATAACAAGGCAGAAGAAAAAGGAATAAAATTAAATGTTACAGCCTCTTACTTTGTAAAGAATGAGAAAGATATTGCTCGGGAAAAATGTATAGATTGGATAGATAAAATATTAGATAAAAAGGGAAATAATAAAATTGAAGTTTATAGGGAATTGTATAAGCTAATATATCTATCGAAGAAATATGGACTAGATGATATATTAGCCAAGGCATTGGAATTAAAAGGAAAGCAATTGTATAGAAATGGCCTATATAGCTGTGCAATAGCCCATTTTTCAAAAAGTCTTTCCTTCTACATTAGGGAAGAAGATAATTTGGGGATTAAAGGCTCCTATTTAGCCATGGGAAAGACTTATTTTATGAATGGAAATTTTAAAATGGCTATAGTTTATTATAATTTAGCTGGTTTAATTAAAAATGAGGACTGTATACTTTACTATAAAGCATTATGCTATTATAAATTGGAAGAATTTGAAGTAGCAAAAAGTATTATAGATAAAATTATGTTTAAGGATGAAAGAGTATTAGAATTAGAAAACTATATACACACAAATGCTTAATAATAGATGTTAAAATTAATTAAGCGAGGGGCTATTTTGTTAGCAATTGTAATATTATTTTTATTGTTAGGATTTTTAGTTATATTAAGTCAAAGATATATATTAGATAAAGAAAGTAGTTTAAATAAATACAGACTATTTACTAAAGGGTGTTTTTATGAAAAAACATAATATAATACTTATATTAGCTCTAGTCATAGCTTTTTCCTTTAATAATATTACTTATGCTGCTGATGCTGCTGGAGACAAAACTATTTTAATCATATTGGATGAAATGAAATTTGAAGACATTGAGGACATTTTTAATAATGATAATTTTGGCATGGGATTTGTTAATTTAAAAACTAGAAAGCCTTTTGGGGATAGTAGTTTTTATTTTACCATTGCAGCAGGAAGAAAAGTTGGTGTTAAACCAGAGAATTATAAAGGTCTATATAAAAATAGGGATGGGACCATAAAAGTAGCTGGTTTTGAGGATATGTATAAAAATTTAAAGAAACAGAACAATAATATAAAAGTGGATATATTAGGCGAAAAGTTAAAGACAAAAGGTATTTCCTATATAGGAGATGATTCTTCGGCTATTATTGCTGCAGATAAAAGTGGAAATATTAAATCAGGTGAAATTGAAATAAAATATGATAGAAGATGGTTAAAAGAAAAAACAGACTATCATCTATCGAATTCTAGTATCCTCGTTCTTTCTTATGAAATAGGTGAAACAAAATACAGAACTGAGCTTCTAAAAAATTACATTCATGATTTTAGGGACTATAATATTTTGATAGTTCCCAAGGGTGTCCCAGAGGAAATGAAACATCTTTTAAATCAAAATTTGGCTCCAATTATATATGTTAAAGATGGTGGCAGGGGATTACTAAAAAGCTCTTCGACTAAAAGAGAAGGTTTTGTAACTTTAGAAGACATATTTGTGGAATTAATCACTACCAATGGAGGAAATAGCCCTTTTGCAATAGGCAATAAAATTAATATAATAGAAAAGCAGAATAGTCTTATGGAGGCTCAAAACTTATTTAAAAAAACCATAAATTTATTATGGATTGCGTATATATTCCACGGAATCGTATATTTTATACAGTGCTATTCTGCATATTATATATATAAAAATAGAAAAGAAAAATTATCTTCTCTTAACTTTTATCATAGTTTTATAGTTGTTAATATATTTGTTACCTTGTTAATGGGAGCTTCATCATTACATGTACAAATTATTTTATACTTGTTTATAAATCTTTTGGTAACCTATATTATAACTTTATTTATTTCAGAAAAGGAAGTAAATACCATTGGGCTATTTGCAACTTTAACCTATGGATTAATTATCTTTGGCATCTTTTTTTACCCAGAAGTTATTTATAATTCCTATATAGGTTTTAACAATTTGTTTTATGGTGCTAGGTATTATGGCTTTAATAATGGTATAATGGGGGTTTTATTAGTTACATCCATAATCAGTTATTTCTTTATAAAAGATTTATTGCCAAATAAAATACTAGATAATTTAGTATCCTTACTTTACTTTTCTACAAATATGTTAGCTTTGTCATCCAATTATGGTGCTAATACTGGTGGATTTTTAACATCTGTGATTCTGTTTTTAGTAATAGTATATATAAGTTTTCTTGGTAGAAATCGGAATACGAGGAATATGATAATATTAATACTCATTGGGATTTTATTATTTGGATTCAATATGTACTTTGATAGATTAAGCAGTGAAAAAAGCCATGCAATTAGCTTTTTATCTAGGGTAAAAAACTTTGGAATTAGTGAGTTTATAGATATGTTTAAAGTTAAAATCAAAGAATTGGTAAAACTAACATTGATGCCTCCTTTTAGTATAGTAATAGTGGCGCAAATACTTTCCTTGAAAAAGTTATTAAAGGAAGAAAAGATAAACATAAAGGCAGAAACTTATATAATACTATTTACGGCTGTGGTAGGTTTTATACTTAATGATACGGGTATGATTACCTTTATATATATGGTCCATTATCTAATATCTTTATTGCTATATGAAATAACAGAAAAACCTTCTAATATCTAGAGGGTTTTCTTGTTTTCTATCATTTTTTCGATGGATATACTATAAAGTATTTTAAGAGCTATAAGGGTAGTTATAATCGAGATTATCACTAGTAGTTTATATCCGCCAAGATTATAAAATATAGGGCCTAGTATTGAATATAATGTTACTGTTATTGCATTTACCGTATAGAACAAACTCATAAAGGTACCCCTTTTTTCAGGTTCTATTTCAGAACATAGGGTTTGATAAGCAGTCCAGCCTCCATCTAAACCAATTGTCATTACTACTAGAGAACCAATAATAAATGGCATAGATTTTACGAAAGCAATAGGGATTAAAGCTATTAATATAATAGTGAAAAAGATTCTGGATAATTTCTCTTTTCCTATTTTATCAGTAAACAAAGCTGCAAATATAATACCTACTACTGTGCCTAATGCAATTATTGTATAGGCATAGCCAATTTGAACTTGTCCAAGATTAAAATCATTGGAAAGATATATGCCTAAAAAGCTAAGTAATAAGGAAGGTGCTGCAAGTATTAAAAATACAACCGACAGAGATTTATAATGAATAGGATTTTTAAGCATGGTTACAAGCCCTTTTATATCAATCCTTACTTCCTTCGACTTTTTTGTTTCAGGTAGCCTAAATAATAACAATAGGCAAATTACCCCTATTATAGTAAGGGGTAGATATACGCTTTTTAAAACCCTATATTTATTTATCATATGCGCAGCATATAAAGGACTAAATAAAATAGCAGCTCCAAAAGCCACCCTCAGTAGACCCGAGGCTTTTCCTCGATCTTTATAATCGATAAATTCACTTAAATAGGATAGATTTGTACCACTAAGTGAAAAATAGCCAATACCTATAAGAATCCTACCTAATGCAAAGGTAATTGGACTAGCAGCGAATCCGCTTATTAATGTGCCAACAATAAAAAAAGCCAAGGCTACCATTAAGCTTTTCTTTTTACCATATTTATCAGCAAAAACTCCCAATATTGGCACCAATAATCCTACTAAGGAAAACCCAATATTAAATAAGATTACAGAACTATCCCTTATGCCAAAGTATTGAGAAAGAAAAGGGGCTAAAGGGGCTATAAGATTCATTTCTGCTGCTATTATTAGTTGAATAAAAAATGTAGTAAAGAACATTAAAAACAAATGCATAGAATCCTCCTTTAAATATGTAGTATATATAATTATACATATATAATTGCAAAAAGGGAATAGAGCTGGTATAATATCGTTATGCGATATATTAGATAGCCGAACTTAAGTTTTATGGAGGGGGGGAATGCCATGGATTTGCAAAAAAAATCTGAATCTATATCCTACTACATTAGGGAATGTAGTAATATAATCCATACAAAAGGTCATCAGATAGCTCAAGAGTACAATCTAACTTATGATCAATATCATCTTTTAGTCTACTTAAATCTTGTAGAAACACCACCTACTATAAGTGATATTTCCAAGAAATTTGGTAAAGCACAAAATACTATTTCGGAAAAAATCTCCCGTTTAGAGGAAAAAAGGCTAGCTGATAGAGTTGATGACAAAGAGGATAGAAGGATTACAAGGGTTATAATAACAGAAGAAGGAAAGGATTTAGTCCATATTATTAAACGAGAAAGGAGCAATAGGGTTACCTATGTAGCTTTAGAAAAGATGGATAAATCTGAAGTAGATAATTTACTAAAAAATTTGACTATATTATATGATAATTTAAATAAGGGGGGTTAAACGTGCTTAAAAAATTTATCTCATATTATAAACCACATAAAAAGTTGTTTATTATCGATATGGTATTCGCATTTTTAATATCCATATTTGATCTAGTATTTCCCATGTTCTCAAGAAATATTGTCAATGTAATAATTCCTGAAGGTAGGATGGACCTTCTAGTAAAATGGACTATTATAATGGCATTATTATTTATATTAAGATATATAAGCTACTATATAGTAGCCTATTGGGGACATGTTCTTGGCGTTTATATAGAAAGCAATATGAGGAAAGATCTATTCTCTCACTTGCAAACATTACCCTTTAGTTATTATGACAATACAAAAACAGGACATATAATGTCGAGGCTAGTCAATGATTTGAGGGATATTACTGAACTTGCCCATCATGGGCCAGAGGATTTATTTATTTCCGTGGTAATGTTAGTAGGTTCTTTTATTCTTTTGATAAAGGTAGAATGGCGATTGACTTTAATAATATTTGCTTTTATTCCAATAATGATTTGGTTTGCTATTTCCAAGAGAAGTAAGATGGAAAACTCCTTTAGGCAAGTTAGGGTGAAAATAGCCAATGTAAATGCTCAATTGGAAAACAGCATTTCAGGGGTTAGAGTTTCAAAATCCTTTACCAATGAGGATTTTGAAATAGAAAAATTTGATGAAGGAAATAATCAGTATAAAGAAGCTAGAAAATCTTCTTATAAGGTCATGGCAGAGTTTATTGCTGGAATGGGATTTATGTCAAATATCCTTAATTTATTGGCTATTTCTGTAGGAGGATATTTTGTATATAGGGATCTCATTAATACAGGGGATTTAATCGCATATATGCTATATGTAAACTTCTTTATGCAGCCAATAAGAAGGCTAACAGATTTTATGCAGCAATATCAAGATGGAATGACTGGCTTTGAAAGGTTTATGGAAGTAATGAATATTGAACCAGATATTGTAGATAAAGAGGATGCTATCGAACTTACAGATGTAAAGGGAAATATTAAATTTAAAGATGTTTCCTTTAGCTATACTAATGGTGAAGATAGAGTACTGTCAAATTTGAATTTAGATATTGAAGCAGGGAAAACTGTTGCTATCGTAGGGCCTTCAGGGGCTGGTAAGACTACTCTTTGCCATTTGATACCGAGATTTTATGATATAAATAAAGGAGAAATATTAATTGATGATAAAGATATTAAAGATATTAAATTAAAATCCCTTAGAAAAAATATTGGATTAGTTCAACAAGATGTTTTTCTATTTACTGGTACTATAATGGACAATATCTCCTATGGAGATCCAACTAAATCAGGAGAAGAAATAATTGAAGCTGCAAAGAAAGCACGTATCCATGATTTTATCATGACATTACCTAATGGATATGATACCTATATTGGAGAAAAAGGAGTTAAACTATCAGGAGGACAAAAACAAAGGATATCCATAGCAAGATTATTTTTAAAAGATCCGCCAATTCTAATATTAGATGAGGCAACATCTGCATTAGATAATGAAACAGAAGTACTAATACAAAAATCTTTAGAAGAACTAGCCAAAGGCAGAACCACATTAATAATCGCTCATAGATTATCTACAATAAAAAATGCAGATGAAATACTAGTATTAACTAATGAAGGCATTGAGGAAAGAGGGACTCATGAAGAATTATTAGAAAAAGATAATATTTATGCAAAATTGTACAAATCACAATTTAAGGATTTAGATTCATAATATTTGTGTCAAAATAGCCTCCTCATGCATAGTATATATGGAATATGTTTGGGGAGGTTTTAATATGGATTATAACTATCCAGAGCTATACTATAGAATTTATCCTAAGGTCATAGATACAGTAAGCCGGTACATGGATAGCAATCAACATTTTCACGACATTACAGAAGAAGATATGGAGAAAATGATAGATGATGTTTATGAAAAGATGGTAGCTGAATGCCCAGAAATAGCCGAAGATCCCATGGAAAGAAGAAGTAGGGGAAGTAGATATAGAATAACACAAAGACCTTTTTTTGGGAGAAGAAGATTGGTAAGAGATATTATTTCTATTATACTTCTATCGGAACTACTACGTAGAACAAACCCTTACGGATATGGCTATGGATCAGAGTACTCTCCATGGTATTAGTAAAGGCTTCTACTTATATAGAAGCCTTTATCTAGATTGATTTTTATAACATATATTGGAGTATATATTTTGTAATCTTTTTGTAATAATTATTTTACATCTTTGTAATGCATAATTTTTATTTATGTAGTATTCTATATATAGAGGAATGACAATATATAAGGATTAGTGATAATTTCGGACAAGGGGTGACATAAATGATTAGAGCACAAAGACGAAGAAGAAAAAGACAAAGAAAGAGATTCTTTTTAATATTTCTTGTAGTAATCTCCTTGTTTTTTATTAAAACATCACATAAATATAGCCATAAAGCTGTTTCGGATGTAGTTGAGGCTGAAAATTTATCTGAGAGTATTCTTTTAATGTCTGAAAAGTCCCCCATAAATATGGCATTAGAGCATGAAAAAGAGTTAATGGAAATTGAAAAGGCAGAAAAGTTAGAAGCTGAAAATAAAGAAAATAGGAAAGTCGTCTATTTAACTTTTGATGATGGACCATCAGATAAAATAACCCCTCAAATTCTTGATATATTAAAAAAGCATGATGTAAAAGCTACCTTTTTTGTAATTGGAAACCTAGCAGAAAAACATCCAGACATGATAAAAAGAATATATGATGAAGGTCATGTTATAGGGAATCATAGCTATACTCATAATTATAAGCATATTTATAGTAATACCACTAATTTCCTAAATGAGGTAAACACCACTGAAAAAGTATTGAAAAATATTCTAGGGGATGAATATGACACTAAAATCATAAGATTTCCCGGCGGGTCTTTTGGAAATAAAAAAGCAGTTTTTAGAAAAGTAGCATTAAAAAATGGGTATAATTATTATGATTGGAATTCTCTAAACGGAGATGCAGAAGGACATAATATTTCTAAGAATAGGTTAATAGAAAGATTTAAAGCTACATCCAAGGGTAAGCATACACTTACAGTTCTTATGCATGATATGAATACTAAAAAGACAACTGTAGAAGCTTTGCCAGAAATAATTGAGTATTTGCAACAAAGTGGCTACGAATTTGATACTTTGGAATAATTGCTGTTATTTTTAACAGCAATTATTTTAATATTATTGGTGAAGGTAGGCGAAAAGATATTGAATAATAAAATACTTTTAGTAGAAGACGAAGAGCATATAAGAAAATTTATTAAAGTAAATTTAGAGCGAGAAAATTTTATTGTAAGGGAAGCTGATAGTGGTGAAAAAGGATTAGAAATTATAAGAGGTGAAAATATAGATGTGGTTGTGCTAGACATTATGCTGCCTGGAATTGATGGCTTTGAAGTCTGCAAAATACTTCGCAAAGAATTTCCAAGGGTTGGGATAATTATGCTTACAGCTAAATCTCAAGATATTGATAAAATTATGGGACTTGAATACGGCACAGATGATTATATGGTAAAACCCTTTAATCCTATGGAACTAGTTCTTAGAGTAAAATCCTTGCTTAGAAGAATGGAAACACCGACTGAGTGCCACACGAATATAATAGAAGATGGTCCTTTTAAAATTGATAAATATTCTAGGAGATTTCACAAAAACGATAAAAACATAGAATTAACTCCTACAGAGTATTCAATAATAAAATTATTCATCGAAAATCCTGGTAAAGCTTTTACCAGGGATGAAATATTAAATGCTGTATGGGGCTATGACTTTGTAGGAGAACCTAAAATTGTTGATGTAAACATTAGAAGATTAAGATCTAAGATAGAAGCAGATTCTGGCAATCCCGACTATATTGAAACTGTATGGGGAGTAGGTTATAGATGGAGAAGCAATTAATCATATTTGGAGGCAATTATGAATACGAGTATTAAAAAAAGATTAGTAGGAAACTTTATGTTGGTAATATTGATTACGGTATTGATCTTAGAGGTATTCTTGATAAATTCTGTTAAGCAATATTATTATAAAAGCGTCGAAGAAATACTTTCTAATCAGATAATGTTTTCTTCAGATTTTTATTCTAGATATTTTTCTTCTACAAATTTAGAAGATACAATAATCGATGATGTAGATGTGTTTTGGCATCAAACATCAGCCCAAGTGCAAATACTAGATTTAAAAGGTAAAGTTCTGATGGATTCTATTGGCGTTTCACACCCATCTAATACAATCGAGACCAGCGATATAACTAAGGCGATAAACGGAGAAAAGGGAACTTGGATAGGTGATGTAGAATATGACAATTCGCCAGTAATGGCCGTTTCCTACCCTTTAACTGTAGAAGGAAAAACAATTGGAGTATTGAGATTTGTTTCTTCTTTAAAAGAGACCAATAAAGTAATATTAAATATAGTTAAGGTACTATTATTAGTTGGGATTATAGTAATATTAATATCTGGTATGGTTAGTTTATTTCTTTCTAATACCATAATCAAGCCTTTAAAAGAAGTAACAGAAGTGGCAGAAAAAATGGCAGATGGACAGTTGAAGGTTAGGTCCTATAAAAGATTTGATGATGAAATTGGCAAGCTTTCAGATACTTTAAACTATATGGCCGAAGAGCTAATAAAGAAAGAACGTTTAAAAAATGATTTTATATCATCTATATCCCATGAGTTAAGGACACCATTAACTTCTATTAAAGGCTGGGCTATTACATTAAAATCTGAAGAACTAAATGACAATCAGCTGTTAATAGATGGGCTAGATATAATAGA
>DHBY01000026.1 GCA_002398845.1 Firmicutes bacterium UBA4916
CCACCAAGTGAATTGGGCTTGAGTACAGATATACCTGAGGGAACTAATTTTCATGGAGTAGATATTAAAGATGGAATAGCCTATGTAGATATTTCTTTTGATTATGGAGACCCACCAAATGATAATATGGTATTTAATAAAATGTTAAAAAATATAGGATTGACTTTATCCGAATTCGATGAAATTGAAAAGGTAGAGCTGCTCATCGATGGAAAGAGTTTGGCGGAAACTGGAATGGATGTTTACATAAATATGACAATACCTGCTTTTGCCAATGAGTACTAAGCTGTCTAAAAGGCAGCTTATTTTTTCAAACATTAGGGATGGGTCTTTTTTTAAGATGACAAAAAGACCCGTCTTTTTGTTTTTGCATTGAATAAAATAATTAAAGTAGTTTAGAATATAGAAAAAAGAGGTCATATTTGATAGAATTAGATATATAAAAAATATTAGGAGCTGTTAAGATGAAAAGAATTGACAAAAGAAGCTATGACGAATTAAGAAATGTAAATATAACTAGGAACTATTTAAAGCACCCTCAAGGCTCTGTTCTTATGGAGATGGGGAATACGAAGTTAATATGCACTGCTATGGTAGATGATAAGATACCACCATTTTTAAAGGGCACCAATACTGGGTGGGTGACTGCAGAATACTCCATGCTTCCTGGTGCAACACAATACAGAAAAACTAGGGATTCTGTAAAGGGAAGGGTTGAAGGCAGGTCCCAAGAGATACAAAGATTAATAGGAAGATCCTTAAGAGGTATTATAGATTTATCACAAATTGGTGAAAGAACTATTTGGATAGATTGTGATGTTATACAAGCCGATGGAGGCACAAGAACTGCATCTATTACTGGAGGATTTATAGCATTAGTAGATGCATTAAATTGGCTATATGAGCGAGGACATATTAAACATATACCTATATCTAATTTTGTATCAGCCATATCTGTAGGGATAGTTAATGAGATACCAATGCTAGATTTATGCTATGAGGAAGATCATAGGGCTTTGGTAGATATGAATGTAGTGATGACTGATAAAAATGAATTTGTAGAAATACAAGGCACTGGGGAAGGCAGCACTTTTTCTAAAAATGAACTATATAGTTTATTGGATTTGGCAGAAAAGGGAAATAATGAATTGATAATAAAGCAAAAAGAAACCCTAGGGGGTATTGGAAATTTAATAGGCAAAAATGCAGAGTCAGAAGGCGAAACCAATGAATAAAAAACTAATATTATCCACAGGAAATCCTCATAAAGTAGTTGAAATAAAGGATATTCTTAAAAGTTTACCAATAGATGTTTTATCTAAAGATGATTTAGGATTTAAGGACTTTGAGGTAGAGGAAGATGGAAGGACATTGGAAGAAAATGCTATAAAGAAGGTTTCTGCTTTAAAAGAAAAGACAGAAGGTATTGTCATGGCTGATGATACTGGACTTTTTGTTGATTTTTTAAATGGGGCACCTGGAGCTCATTCTGCAAGATATGCGGGAGAAAATACCACCTATGAAAAAAATAATTTAAAATTGTTAAAGGAGTTAGAAGGGGTCCCCATGGAGAAAAGGGGAGCCTGCTTTAAAACAATAATTGCATTAGCTATGGAAGATGGTAATATTGTAACAGTTGAAGGTGAATGTAAAGGGACTATAGGCACTGAACCTAAAGGAGATAAAGGATTTGGTTACGACCCATTATTTATAGTAGATGGATATAATAAGACCTTTGCAGAATTAGGAGAAGAAATAAAGAATAAAATAAGCCATAGAGCAAAGGCTTTAGATAAACTAAAAGAGGAGATAGTTAAAATTTTAAGGGATGATGTTGATGAAAATATTTGTAGTAAGTGATACCCATGGTAGTACTAGGGAATTTATAAATAAAGTGAATAGCTTAGAAAAACCAGATTTAATTATTCACTTAGGAGATTATATAGAGGATGGAGTGAAGATAGAGGAGAAAATGGGAGTAAAAACTGTTATTGTAAAAGGCAATGGTGATTATTTTCATTCTGAATATAATGAAGATGAGATACTTAATATAAATGGTAAAACCATATTTGTTACTCATGGGCATAATTACGGTGTAAGATATTCTATAGATAATCTTTTTTATAAGGCAAAAGAAGTAAATGCAGATTTAGTGCTATTTGGACATACCCATGTATCGACATTTTTCGAGGAAGATGGTATAATGATAATGAACCCAGGAAGTGCATCAATGCCTAGGGGGTTCAATAGGAAGAAGACCTTTGGAGTAATAGAAATAGGGAAAAAAATATCAGGTAGTATAGTAGAAATCGATTAATTAAAAGAATTATAATAAATCTATTGACATTATTAAAATAACCTGCTATAATTCTATATTGTTAGCTGTTAAGTACATGGGAGGATTAATGCGGGTGTAGCTCAGTGGTAGAGCACTGGCTTCCCAAGCCAGCTGCGAGGGTTCGATTCCCTTCACCCGCTCCAAAATAGGCACCTATAGCTCAGTAGGATAGAGCAACGGACTTCTAATCCGTGTGCCGGGGGTTCGAATCCTCCTAGGTGCACCATGTTATATATGGTGGATGTGGCCTAGTTGGTTAGGGCGCCAGATTGTGGCTCTGGAGGTCGTGGGTTCGAATCCCATCATCCACCCCATTGATTTCAAGTTAAAGCAACATGACCCATTAGCTCAGGCGGTAGAGCACCTGACTTTTAATCAGGGTGTCCGGCGTTCGAGTCGCCGATGGGTCACCAGTTATGCGGGAGTGGCGGAACTGGCAGACGCGCTAGACTTAGGATCTAGTGTCTTTGACGTGGGGGTTCAAGTCCTCTCTCCCGCACCAAATAAGAATTGGCGAGAGCCAATTTTTTTTATACTTTGTTTTGGAGGTAAATATGAAGTTGAAAGTATTATTAGCAATAGTACTATTTTTATTGTTATTGTTTATATATAATTATGTTCAAATAAGTAAGTTATATGTAAATAAACCAATGTTAAATAATAAAAAACTATCAAAGGATTTGAGAATAACCCAAATATCAGACTATCATGCTAATAAACGAATTGACTTAAAAAAATTATTAAATGAAATAACTCAGTTTAATCCTCATATCATTGTTTTGACAGGAGATATTATAGACAGTAGTACTAAAGATATACAGCCAACTTTAAATATGATAAATAGCTTAATAGAAATAAACAAGAATATATTCTTTATAAACGGAAACCATGAATTAAGTAATATATATGGAGAACAATTCATATTAAAATTGAAAGACGCGGGAGTTACTGTACTAGATAATAATAATGAAATAATAGATATAGATGGAGAAAAGATTAATATTTGTGGACTGAATTTTTTCGCTTCCAGAAAGGATTATGAAAAAACTATAGAAGG
>DHBY01000068.1 GCA_002398845.1 Firmicutes bacterium UBA4916
TTTCCTGTCATCTCATTAGGCTTCTTTAATCCCATTAAATCTAGTAAGGTTGGTGCCAAATCAGCAAGAATTCCTTCTTTTAATTTTGCATTTTTATCTCCTACAAGTATTAATGGAACTTTATTAGTTGTGTGAGCTGTAATAGGGCTATTATCTTTTTCATTTATTAGCATTTCTGCATTGCCATGATCTGCCGTAATAAGGGCTTTACCATCTTTTTTTATCAATAGGTCTACTATCTCACCTAAACAGCTGTCAACGGTTTCTACAGCCTTTACTGTTGCTTCTACAACTCCTGTATGTCCTACCATATCCGAATTTGCAAAGTTTAAGATTATTAAATCATATTTATCCATATTTAGTCTATTTAATACTTCATCTTTTACTTCTATAGCACTCATTTCTGGTTTTAAATCATAAGTAGCTACTTTTGGTGAAGGAATTAAGGCTCTATCTTCATTTTTATAAGGTTCTTCCCTGCCACCATTGAAGAAAAAGGTTACATGGGCATACTTTTCTGTTTCTGCAATTCTTAATTGATTAAGCCCTAAACTGCTTATATATTCGCCTAAAGTATTTTCTGGTTTCTCTGGTTTAAAGGCAATGTGAACATTTTCTATAGTCTTATCATATTCTGTCATTGTAACAAAGAAAGTATTCACTTTCTTTTCTCTTTCAAAACCATCAAAGTTTTCATCAACAATAGCTCTTGTTATTTGTCTTGCTCTATCTGGTCTAAAGTTGAAAAATATTATAGAATCTCCACTGTCAATAGTTGTTATTGGCTCTCCATTATCAGTAATTACAGTAGGTATTATAAACTCGTCATTTATGCCCTCATCATAAGATTTTTGTACTGCATCTGTAGGGGATTCATCTTTTTTGCCTTCTCCTAAAACTAAAGCATCATAAGCAAGCTTTGTTCTTTCCCATCTCTTATCTCTATCCATAGCATAGTATCTTCCAGATACAGTTGCTATCCTTCCTACACCAATTTCTTCTATTTTTTCTTGAAGTTCTTGTAAATGCTTCTTTCCAATAGTAGGTGGCACATCTCTTCCATCTAAAAATGCGTGGATAAACACATCTTTAAACCCTTGCCTTTTACATAATTCTAAAATTGCATATAGATGGGTATTATGACTATGGACACCACCATCGGATACTAATCCCATTATATGAAGTTTAGAATTGTTTTTCTTAGCATTATCTATAGCGTCTAAGAATTCTTTCTTCTTAAAGAAATCCCCATCTTCTATGGATTTAGTTATTTTGGTCAATTCTTGATAGACTATTCTTCCTGAGCCAATGTTTAAATGTCCAACTTCCGAATTGCCCATTTGTCCTTCTGGTAATCCTACTGCTAATCCACTGGCTTCAAGTTCTGTATTAGGGTAGATTTTCAAAAGTCTATCAAAGTTTGGGGTCTTGGCTAATTTTATAGCATTTCCCCTATATTCCTTGCCTATACCCCAGCCATCTAATACTATTAACATTACTGGTTTCTTAGTCATATCTACATCCTCCATTAATAGTTCACTAACTTTACAAAATCTTCTGCTACTAAACTAGCTCCGCCAACTAATGCTCCATCTATATCTTTTTTATCCATTAATTCTTTTATGGTATTAGGTTTAACACTTCCGCCATATTGGATTCTTATATTATCTTGAGTTTTCTTTCCATATTTATCCCCAACTATTCCTCTAATGAAACCGCACATTTGATTGGCATCATCACTGGAGGCTGTTTTTCCTGTCCCAATAGCCCAAATTGGTTCATATGCAATTACAATATTTTTAATGTATTTACTATCTATATCTTCTAAAGCTTTTAGTACCTGTTCTTTAACAACTTCTTCTTGTTTTTCATTTTCTCTTTCCTTTAGTGTTTCTCCTACGCATACTATTGGGTTTATGCCATGTTTTAAAGCTGATTTTATTTTTTTATTTACCATTTCATCTGTTTCATTGAAATATTGTCTTCTTTCTGAGTGTCCAATTATACAATAGTCCACTCCTATTTCCTTTAACATCAATGGAGATATTTCACCTGTATAGGCTCCATTATCTTCCCAGTACATGTTTTGAGCACCTAATTTTAGGTCTGTCCCTTCTATAGCCTCCTTTACACTGCTAAGGCTTGTGAAAGGCACGCATACTACTGCTTCCACATTTTTATTTAAATTACTTTTTTTTATTTCTTCAATTAGTTCAATGGATTCATGGATTGTATTGTTCATCTTCCAATTTCCTGCAATTATTGGTAAACTCATTCTTTAATGCCCCCTTTATTTGTCGCTTATAGCTGCAATTCCAGGCAATGTCTTTCCTTCTAGAAATTCTAAGGATGCTCCTCCTCCTGTTGAGATATGAGTCATTTTTTCTCCAAATCCTGCTTTTTCAACAGCTGATGCACTATCTCCACCGCCTACTATTGTAGTACCATTACATTCAGCCATTGCTTTTGCTATTGCATCTGTACCTTTTTTGAAGTTTTCCATTTCAAAAACTCCCATTGGGCCATTCCAAACTACAGTCTTTGCATTTTTAACTTCTTCATTAAATAGTTTGATGGTTTCTTCTCCTATATCCATTCCCATCATATCATTAGGAATACTATCTATCTTCACAGTCTTAAATTCTGTATCATTTTTAAATTCTTTTGCTACTACAACATCTACAGGCAATAGTAGTTTTACATTTTTTTCTTTTGCTTTTTTAAGTAATTCATTAGCTAAATCTATTTTATCTTTTTCTAATATAGAAGTACCTATTCCGTATCCTTGAGCTTTTAAGAAAGTATAAGCCATGCCTCCACCAATTAATATGGTATCAACTTTATTTAGTAAATTTTCTATTACTCCTATTTTATCAGACACCTTTGCTCCACCTAAGATAGCTACAAAAGGTCTTTCTGGATTTTCTAAGGCTTTGCCCATGATTGATATTTCCTTTTCAACTAGGAAACCTACTGCTGATGGTAATTGACTTGAAAGCCCTACATTTGAAGTATGTGCTCTATGAGATGTTCCAAAAGCATCATTTACATATAGATCTCCTAAAGAAGCCAATTCTTTAGCAAAACTTTCCTCATTTTTTTCTTCTTCTTTTCTAAATCTAGTATTTTCTAATAAAACTACATCTCCATCTTTCATGTTGGAAACTACTTTTTTAACATCATCACTAACTACCCTATCGTCTTTAGCAAACACAACCTCTTTGTTTAATAACTCTGACAATCTTTTAGCTACTGGTGCTAAACTATATTTTGGATTTGCTTCTCCTTTTGGTCTGCCTAAATGGGACATTAAAATAACTCTAGCTTTATTATCTATTAAATATTTAATTGTAGGTAGTGAACTAGTTATTCTTCTATCATCAGTAATATTTCTATCATCGTCCATAGGAACATTAAAATCGCATCTAACTAATACATTTTTACCTTGTACTTGTAAATCTTCCAATGTCTTTTTATTTAACATACATATCACCCCATTTATTTTAAATCAAACGTTAGGGAATCCCTAACGTTTGTCAGCTTATTTATTTGCTACCATACTAGCTAAATCTACAACTCTTTCAGAATATCCCCATTCATTATCATACCATGATACAACTTTTACCATATTGTCAATTGCCATTGTAGTAAGACCATCTACTATTGAAGAACGTTCGTCTCCTCTATAATCTATGGATACTAAAGGTTCTTCTGAATATCCTAATATACCCTTCATAGAGCCTTCGCTTGCTTCTTTTAATGCTCTATTAACTTCTTCAGCAGTTGTTGGCTTTTCCACTTCAAATACTACATCTACTACTGAAACTGTTGGAGTTGGAACTCTCATTGCAAAACCATTTAACTTACCCTTTAATTCTGGTATAACTAAAGCTACTGCCTTAGCTGCTCCTGTTGTTGTTGGGATGATTGATTCTCCAGCTGCTCTTGCTCTTCTTAAATCTTTATGTCTTTTATCTAGTATTTGTTGGTCATTTGTGTAAGCATGGACTGTTGTCATTAATCCTTTTTTAATTCCAAAGTTATCTAATATAACTTTTGCTACTGGAGCAAGACAGTTAGTTGTACAAGATGCATTTGATATGATATTATGTTTTTCTGGATCATATTTATCATCATTAACTCCCATTACTATAGTAATATCTTCTTGTTTAGCAGGTGCTGTAAGTATTACCTTTTTAGCTCCTGCACTTATATGTTTGGATAGACCTTCTCTGTCTCTAAATGCACCTGTAGAATCAATTACTAAATCTACTCCTAATTCTTTCCATGGTATTTCTGCTGGATCTCTGTGAGCTACAACTTTTATTTTCTTTCCATTAATTATAAATCCATCTTCTACTACTTCTATTGTTCCATTGAATCTTCCGTAAAGTGAATCGTATTTAAATAGATGGGCTAGAGTATTTAAATCCCCTGATGCATTTAAAGCCACTATTTCAAAATCATTAGCATTTTTTTCAGCATAAATTCTTAATACGTCTCTCCCTATTCTTCCAAATCCGCTTAAGCCAACTTTCATTGTCATAACTATTCCTCCTTATAATTTTTAAATATATTAAAGCTACTTAGTAGCTTCCTTAGCTATTTTAATAATCTTTTTTGCAGCTCCTTCATCAGTGATTATAGTCATATTCTTTCTCAAAGAAGCTATGGATATTATAGCCTCTGCCTTGTTTTCCCCACCAGCTACGCCTATAACCTCATCTATCTTTTGAAAACTTTGTAGAGATAAACCTACTGTTAAAGACTCCCACACTTCTTTACCTTCTATATCAAAATAATGTCCAAAGGCTTCAGCTACAGAGCCACTTTTAACCAATTCTTCAATCTTTTCTTGGGATAATTGTCTTCTTTCAGCCATTATATCTGCTCTTCCAATACCAAATACCAATATATTCATCTTTTCAATTAATTGTATTACTTCTCTTACATCGGATATCTTCAATACTGCATCTAAGGTTTCTTTATCGATATTATCAGGCATGTTAAGAAGCCTATAGCTGCCATTTAATTTTTTGGCTAGTTTTGCAGCAATACTATTTGATTGAGTTTCTACATCTTTACCTAATCCACCTCTTGCAGGTGTTACTAACACATTGTCTGCAACTTTTCCAAAAGGCATCTCTTCTGCTACATGAGCTATAGTTGTTCCTCCTGTAACACCTATTATAGAGCCTTCTTTAATTAACTTTCTTAGATATATAGAAGTAGTTTTACCCATATCTTTTAATACTAATCCATTTTCATCAGAATTACCTGGTACTATTATTGTTTTTCTTACTTTTAATAAACTTTCTAGTTTTCTCTCTAGTTCTGAAATGCCTTTTAATTTATGCATCACATCTTTTAATTCCTCTAGTACCATTATTCCATCTTCTGTTACATACATACCCATACTTTCGATATTCAATAGCTCCTGTCTTTTAAGAATATTTACCTCAGTTCTAACAATTCTTTCTCCAATATGTAGTTCATTTGCTAATGCTCTTCTACCAATAGGTTGATTATAATAAATATTTCTTAAGATATTATATCTCTTTTCCATTATTTCAAATATTTCGGGAACTATTTTTTTTTCCAGATCTATTAAATCCACCATAAAACACCTCTTGCTAACTAATCATCTATTAGTATGTCTAAATTAACCAATTTTAAACTATTGGGACGTGTCTTGTCCCCTATGTGTATATATTGTCCCACATTCGGTAAAAAAAAACCGATGCAAATAATTAATACAACATTATTATAATCCATGTATGATTTCTTTTCAAGCCCTAATAAAAAATAGCCCCCTAAAATTTCAATAGGGCTATTAATATCTCCTTCTCATTGA
>DHBY01000054.1 GCA_002398845.1 Firmicutes bacterium UBA4916
ATTATAAAGAAGGGGATGCCAATATCCTTAATGGCAATCTTCAAGCATGGGTAGAAGATGATATGCTGTGTTTTTTTCCATTTGTTCTATCTCTAGATGAAACTATAGATATAGATGAAAAGATAAATCTATTAAAGATATTTATTGATGATATTGATTATATTACACGAGATGGAAATGATGGAAAAACTATTTTGAAATATTATTTTAGAGATAAGGATTACTCTATGATATTTACTAGTAGGGATTATATGATTTTAAAAGAAATGTTTCCAGAAAAAGCATATCCTTCTATTAAAGAATGTAAAGTAAGCAATATAGTTAAGTAAACTTCTATTATCCAAATGACTGATAAGAGAAATAAATTTGAAATTGGAGCAAGTATTTCAGGAACTGTAACTAAAATTGGGATAAGATTATAGTTTGCAGTAGCAAAAATAGGGAATAAATGTAGTATAATGAAGGAAAGGAGGTAGTGGTTTTGATTTTAACTGTGACCTTAAATCCTTCCTTAGATAAATGGTATCCAATAAATGAATTTGAAAAGGGCAAGGCCTTTATGGCTAAAGATGTTATATACACTCCTGGAGGCAGTGGATTAAACGTTGCGAAGGTTATCAAATCATTTAATGAACCTGTTATGGCTGCTGGATTTTCGGGAGGCCGAAATGGTGAGTATATTGAGGAAATGTTAGATAATAGGGGAATAGATTACAGCTTTATTTCCATTAATGAGGAAACAAGAAACTTTATTGCTATTATATCTGCTGACGAAAGTAGAACAGAAATTTCGGAAATAGGACCATCCATATCTGGGGAAGAAGTTGTAGAATTCTATGAATTATATAAAGATATTATTGGAACGGCAGAAATAATATGCATTTCTGGAAACTTACCTCGAGGATTGCCCTCTGATACATATAGAAATTTAATAATAATGGCAAAAGAGCAGAATAAGAAAGTCTTTTTTGATGCTAATGGGGAGGCATTAAGGTATGGTATCGAAGCATCGCCTTTTTTGGTTAAGCAAAATAGGGGTGAATTAGAAGAACTAATGGGATTTTTAATGGCTTCAGAAGAAGATATAGAAAGATCAGCTAGATATATAATGGAAAATGGAGTTGAATTAGTAATAGTATCTTTGGGAAGTGCGGGATCTATGTTTTTTTATGATGGGTATTCTTATAATGTGAAGGTACCTAATATTAAAGCTATAAATGCTGCAGGCTCAGGAGATGCTATGTTAGCAGGTTTTGCTGTTTCATTGCTTAGAGATTATGATTTTGAATATCAATTAAAAGTAGCTGCAGCATGTGGTACTGCAAATGCTATGGAAATAGAAGCTGGCAAGGTAGATATGGCTAATATGAAGATGATTATGAATCAAATAGAAATTGAAAAGAAAAAGATGTATTAAAAAGGAACCAAGTTTTTATTATTAAAACTTGGTTTTAATAGTAATTAGCCAAGACTTTTTAATGTTTTCGAATACATACATATCATGGCTTTTTACTAGAAATTTATTTAAGAATTCTTTTGTAACTTGAATTTCTCGATTCTCTTCTATATGATATCTATTGGTAAAGAAATCTAAAGCTTCATGGAAATCTTGAAAATATTGAGAGAGTTCATATTCAATTTCTATGTAATCATATTTATATCCTAAGTCATCTAACATTTTTAGAGTATCCTCTAAGGTATTCTTATGGATTCTTCTCCTAGATGGAGATCTGTTTAGCATTTCATATAGTATGTTTCTTTTAAAATTATTCTCTTGATTTTCAAAAGAAGATATTATAAAACAGTATTCATTCACTAGATTATACATCTTTTTTATGCCTTCAGGAGTTTTGGTACTTCCTCCACTAAATGCAGATATGGCTATATCATGTTTATCTGGGTTAACCCTATGAAAAGGCCCAATTATACAATTTATATTTTTTAAACTATGCTGATTAACTCTATGGACCAGAGAGTCCATCATATTAAAAGAGGAATCTATACTAGTTATATATGCCCCCTCTTTTATTAGAGGTATGGTAAAAGCACCAGTTCCAGCTCCTATGTCAAGAATACTTTTATTATTTAAGCTACCAGTATATTTTTTTATCTCTTGAATAAAAGCATCAGGGTAGGAGCAAGTTGTATGCTCTAATGCCTTATTATACCACTTGATCCTTTTCTCATCCCATCTAAAACTATTTTCTTCTTTAAAAGGAACACCAAAGGATTTTAGTATATCTATAATCCTATCTAAAATTATATTTCTATTTTCTTCTGTAATTTTTATAATTATTACATCATCTCTTGACCTAATGTTATTTAAAAAATTACAATTATAGTCTTTCAATACACCAAAGACTGGTTTATCACTGTCAAGAAGCTCATATACTTTGGAAGTAAATGGCTCTATATCATTTTCCATAAAGCCTAATTCATCTAATACTATGAAATTCCTTTTTTTTAAGCTATTATCAAGTATGGATACCAGTTTAGTATCAAAAGTTTCTACAAATATTTTCTTCTGATTATTTTGTTCATCTATATTTGCTATAGTATGTTTCTCTGTATAATCATATAAAGACCTTATGACAAATGCTTTCATGGAACCTTGAGTTATTCTTTCTGTAATATATCCTCCAATAGAAAAGTTTATCCTCTCTAAAATCTCTTTTAGAATTGTAGACTTACCTACTCTAATTTTTCCAGTTAAAAATAAATTGTTCGTTTTCTCACGTCCTTTAACAAATGAATTAATTAAAGTTTAACATTTTTGAAAAGGAAATGATAGGGTAAGAATAGATTAGAAAGGTATTATAAATAGTTAGCCTTGTTTATAATTCATAAACTGTATGATATTTTGCTTAAAAAATAATTATAGTTAATATATTCTTAAATGTAGTGTAAAATATAATAGGGAGGGAGTATTGGCGGATATTAAAATTAAGTGAGGTGAAGTCTATGTCTAAAAAGAAACACGATGTTCAAGATGAAAATCAGCCTGATGATATTGAACTAGTTCTTTTGAAAACTACCAGCAATAATCAAGAATTAGACTTAATAAAAAATCTATTAGATGAAAATAGCATTCCGTATATATTAAAGGATCATGGGCCTGGAGGATATATGAGAATAATTACTGGCTCTTCACTTTATGGGACTGATGTATTAGTAGAAAATATGGAATTTGAAGAAGCAAAAACTATTTTGAATGAATTTATGTGGAATAAATAAAATATTCTATGATAAAATTATGGCACATAAGCGGACGACTATAGGTCGCCCGTTTTATTTTTCTACTTTACTTTATTGGGGATAATATTCATCTATTTATCTATAAAACTAATTCAAATTAATGATAGTATAAGAGCATTGATAAATAGAGGTAGGATTAATGAGTAGGCCATTTCGTTTGGAGTTCTAAGTTCAAGAACTTTTCAAAGGTTTTAACACTCATATTATGATATAATATTAATACTATAAGGAACTGGGGGTATTAATATGACCAACGAAGAATTTCAAAAGATAGTATTAGATGAAATCAAGGCATTAAGGGGAGAAGTGTCAGAAATAAAACAGGGGCAATTGAAATTAGAAGAAGGGCAATCGAAATTAGAAGAAGGGCAATCGAAATTGGAAGAGGGGCAATTTAAATTAGAACAAAGACAATCGAAATTAGAAGAGGGGCAATTTAAATTAGAACAAGGCCAAGAGGAAACAAAGAAAGATTTGAAGGCTATAATTGAACAAACTGCTGATTTAACTGAATTTAGACAAGAGGCTAATAAAAAGTTGGATACTTTAATTGAAGAAAATGACATAATAAAAGAGATAAATGGTAGACATGAAGTAGATATTCGAAGATTGAAAAGAAGAATAATATAATTGCAGTATCGATTAGCTTTCTGACAATAATATAATATATTTTCATGTTTAGAAAATTCAAGTTAAGTCTATGATATAATTAAGATTGATTATCCTATATTAGAGGTGAAATATGTTAAATATAAATGAGAATATATTATTAAATAGAGCTGGAGATTATTCTACCTATATTAAGGGCAGAAGTTACTATAGTGAAGGTAGAGTAACTGAAATAAGATCCAATTTTGAGAAGAATTATTTTGAAAGTATTGTTAAGGGAAGTTCAAATTATCGAGTTTCTATAAGATTTGATGATAGGGGAGAGATAATATTTTCAGATTGTACATGCCCTGCTTATAAAAAATACACAGGGGATTGTAAACATATAGTTGCTACCCTTCAATGTATAAGGAATTTGGATTTATCAGGGAAGTTACAAAAAAAGGATGATGTAGAAAGCGTATTAAATATAATAGATTCTTATAGACAAAGCTATGAAGAAGAAAAAAAACCTTTAAACTTGGAGCTTAATTATGAATTTAATTTAAACCAATACTATGGCATAGAAGGGTCTTCATATTTAAATTTAAGAATAGGAGAAGATAGGCTATATGTAGTAAAAAGCATGAAAAAGTTTTTAGAAGCTTTAAATGAAGGACAAGATATGGAATTTGGGAAACACTTTATTTTTTCTCCTTATAAGCATAAATTTAAAGATGAGGACAAGGAAATTATTGATTTTTTAATGCTTTTATATGAAAATGACGAAATAAATAATAATGGATATAATGCGTACAATTCAAGAAGTATATTTAAAGCCAAAAATCTTTTGTTTACACCTTTTGCACTTAAAAAGTTTTTAAGCCTTATGAAAGGTAGAAGTTTTAATGCTAGGATTATGGATAAAAATTATAACGATATAACCATAACAGAGGAAGAAATACCTTTAGATATGGACATTCAGGAAAATGGAAAAGATTTAATGATTAAACTTAATGCTGAAGATTCTTTAATTCCTCTTACTTCTGATGGAGAATATTTCTTCGGTTATAATAAAATATATAGATTACCTAAAAACCAAAGTAAAAAAATACTGCCGCTTTATAATGAAATAATCGCTAAAGGAAATGGTGTTTTAAAAGTTCCCGATAGATATAAAGAGTCGTTTATATCAGAAGTTCTTCCCAATGTAAAGAATGCAGTCAATTTAAATATAGATGAAAAGGTAGAAGAAACAATATATAATCCAGAACTTAGAACTGAGATTTATCTTGATAGACAAGGCAATATTGTTACAGGAAAAGTTGATTTTGTATATGGAGATATAACCATAAATCCTTTTAGTTCTATGAAAAATAATTTAAGGGATAAAAATAGAATATTATTAAGGGATATTGAAAAAGAAAGGTATATTCTTAGACTTTTGGAGGAAAGTGAATTTAAGGTTAGGGATGGGGCAATATTTATGGAGGAAGAAGAAAAAATATTTGACTTTATATATGATATTATCCCTAGACTCCAGAAACATTGTGATATATATTATTCAGAAAACTTTAAGAATCTAAAACTTAGAGATTCTTCTTATTTTTCGGGTGGTATAAGACTTAGTGATACCTTGGATATGTTAGAGTTTGATTTTGAAATAGATGGAATAGATAGGGAAGAGTTAGATAAAGTATTCAAAGCATTGAAGGAGAAGAAAAAATATTATAGATTAGAGGATGGTTCTTTTTTGCCTCTTGATAATACAGATTTAGAAAATATGGGGAATATGATAGAATACCTTAATATAAGTAAAGCAGATTTTGAAAAAGACATTATATCTATACCTAAGTTTAGGGCTATGTATTTAGATAAATATTTAGAAGAAAAAAGAATAGATTTTATAAAGGAAAATGTAAATTTTAAAAAACTTGTTAAAGATGTAAATGAATCAGGAGATATAAAATATGAAATTCCTAAGGAATTGGATGGAATACTTAGGGATTATCAAAAATTTGGATTTAGATGGCTTAAGACATTGTCTAGATATGGTTTTGGTGGTATATTAGCTGATGATATGGGATTAGGGAAAACTCTGCAAGTTATTACATTTTTATTGTCGGAAAAAAAAGAAAGAGGCTCAGTTCCTTCTCTTGTAATTGTACCCACTTCATTAGTATATAACTGGGAAGCAGAGGTGGAAAAGTTTGCAGTTGATCTTAAAGTTTTAGTAGTTGCAGGCAGCAAAGAGGAAAGGAAAAAGCTTATCGAAGATATAGCTGATTATGATATAGTTATAACATCTTATCCACTTATTAGAAGAGATATAGAACTATATCAGGACTTCAATTTTAGATATTGCATATTAGATGAAGCACAGCATATAAAAAATTATAATTCTTTAAATGCAAAATCTGTTAAAAGCATAAAAGCTAGTAATTATTTTGCTTTAACTGGTACTCCCATGGAGAATTCGCTAATGGAATTATGGTCTATTTTTGATTTTTTAATGCCAGGTTATCTATTGTCAAATAAAAAATTTGCAGAACGATATGAAAAACCAATTATTAAAGAGCAAGATAGTAGGGCTCTTAAGGATTTAAATAATCATATAAAACCTTTTATTCTAAGGCGAATTAAAAAAGATGTATTAAAAGAACTACCCGATAAGATAGAACAAAAAATAGTAGTAGATATGACAAAAGAACAAAAAAA
>DHBY01000046.1 GCA_002398845.1 Firmicutes bacterium UBA4916
GAGATAGATGAAAAAGATGAAATTTATAAAATCATGAGCTCCATAAAGAATAAAGAAGTATATTTGGTATTAAGTGGAGCTACAGATTACAATACTTTAAAATCCATTATAAATCATTATAGCTTTATTGAAAATTATAAGATAATATTTACTAAACTCGATGAAGCAGAAAACTTTGGCAATATATTGAATGTAAAATACTTAACTAAAAATCCAGTTTCCTATATAACGACAGGACAAAATGTACCAGATGATATTGAAATATTAGATAAGGGCAAAGTAGTTAGTTGGTTGATTGGAGAGAAAGCAAATGAAAGATCAAGCTGATAGATTAAGGAAATTGATGAGAGGGAAAACTAATGATAAAAAGGGAGAACCAGGTAAAGATTATGCCAAAGTATTAGCTATAACTAGTGGAAAAGGAGGAGTCGGTAAGACCAATTTTGCAATTAATCTAGGCATATCACTTAGACGATTAGGCTATAGTGTTTTAATCTTTGATGCAGATATTGGATTAGCAAATATCGAAATAATAGCTGGGACAAGCATCAAATATACTATTGCTGATTTGTTTGTAAACAATAAGGATATATATGAGATTATTGGAGAAGGGCCAGAAGGCATTAAGATTATATCTGGTGGTTCTGGCTTTAATGAGTTATCAATGATGAATGATGAAAACATATGTAAATTACTTAAAGAAATTGAAAAACTTGAATCCTCTATGGATTTTATTATTATAGATACAGGTGCAGGAGTTTCAAATATAGTTTTGGATTTTATCATGACGGCAGATGAAGTTATTGTAATAACTACCCCAGACCCTACCTCTTTAATGGATAGCTACACCGTTATAAAGGCTTTGACAATAAACGGATATAAAGGTAAACTAAATGTAGTTACCAATATTGTAAATAATGGAATAGAAGCCATGGGTATATATAATAAACTAAATAGGGCATCGAATAATTTTTTAAATATTGAATTAAATTTTTTGGGATATTTAGAAAAAAGCAATATTGTTACAAATGCAGTGAAGAACCAACAGCCTTTTTTATTATCTAATCCATCATCTACAATATCCAAAAGAATAAATATTATGGCATCGAGTTTTGTAGATCCTTGTAATTTAAATGCAATTAAGCAGGAAAGTAGTTTTACACAAAAGTTAAAGAATTTGTTTTTTGGTAGAGGTGTTAGCTAATATGGTACAAACAAAAGATATACTTGATATTGGGGATAGAATTAAGTTAATTAAAATAGGCATTAAAGGGGATTCTTCTTATTCAAGTCAGGTGTTAGACATTATTGGACAAGAAAGATTTATTGTTAGTGGCCCTATTTATAGGAATGGACTAGTAATGATGCATAAAAACGAAAAAATAAAAGTCAGTTATATAGTTGAGGAAAAAGGAAGATATGCTTTTAATGCAAGAATTTTAGGGAGAGAAATCAATAATATTTATAAATTAGAAATTCAAAAAATATCTGATATTAGAAGATATCAGCAGAGGAAATATTATAGGCTTAGCATTTCACTACCTGTAACAAAACTATTTAGTGTTAAGAAAGGAAATGCTGAAGAAATTTTAATTGAAGATTGTAGAACAAAAGACATTAGCGGCAGCGGGATGAGATTATATTCAAACTTTAAACATAACACTGGAGATATTATAAGATGTAAATTTAAAATACAGAATCATCCTATTGATGTTAAAGGAAAAGTTTTAAGGGTTGACAAGATTGATACCTTTGATTTTAACTATAGTTTAGGAATTGAATTTATGGACTTAGATGAAAGAGACAGAGATAAAATTATAAAATTTATATTTTTAAAAGAACGACTTTTAAGGAGAAAAGGATTGATTTAAGTGATGAAAGTACTAATGGTTGATGATTCTAAGCCTAGGACAAATATAGATAATAAAAACATCCATATTTCAAGGACATTAAAGAAGAATTCTGAAGCATATAAAGTTAAAAAAGAAAAATTTGATTACATAATTGCTATAGGAACTTCAACAGGGGGACCTAATGCATTACAGAGTGTTCTGCCTTTGTTACCAGAAAATATAAATGGAACTATAGTAGTAGTGCAGCATATGCCCCCTAAATTTACTAAATCTTTAGCTAATAGACTTAACAATCTATCAAATATTAAAGTAAAAGAAGGGGAAGAAGGGGATATATTACAAAAAGGTTATTGTTATATAGCACCGGGGGATTTTCATATGAAAGTATTAAGTAAAGAAGATTATATAATAAAGTTAACTAAAGACCCGCCAATAAAGGGATTAAGACCTGCTGTTGATGTTTTGATGGATTCGGTTGCAAAATTAGATGGATTAAAAAAAGTTGGAGTTATTATGACGGGTATGGGCTCTGATGGTGCCAAAGGCATTGTTCAAATGAAAAAATCCAATGGTTATACAATAGCTCAAGATGAGAATACTTCTGTGGTTTTTGGAATGCCTAAATCAGCAATAGAAACTAATTATATTGATAAAATTGTTCCTTTAAATAGTATTGCTCAAGAAATTATGAGTATAGTGGGGGTGTAATAATGGATTTAGACTTAAATCAATATATAGACGTATTTGTAGAAGAAGCAAAAGAACATTTGCAGAGTATGAACGAAGCATTATTGGATCTTGAAAAAGACAATACAAACTCGTCTTTAATCAATGAAATTTTTAGAGTTGCCCATACTCTAAAAGGAATGTCAGGAACTATGGGTTTTACACATATGGCCAACTTAACCCATGAGATGGAGAATGTACTTGATGGGGTAAGAAGCAATAATATTACATTAGATGAGGATATAATAGATATTATATTTGAATGCTTTGATGCATTAGATTATTCAGTTAATGCAATAGCCACAGAAGGAAAAGAAGATGAAGATGATCACAAAGATTTGATACATAAATTACAAATGACATTAGATAATGATAAAGTAGAGCAAAGCGATATTCATAGCTGTCATGATGAAAATAATAATAATGATAATGATGTATTGGATGAATACGTTATAAATGTTATAAAGGAAGCTAATTCAAAAGGATTAACTGCTTTTAAAATTAACATTACCTTAAGCCCAAAGTGTATGTTAAAATCCGCCAGATCTTTTATTGTATTTAATACTTTAGAATCTATGGGAGATATAATCTATTCTAATCCTTCAGCAGAAGATATTGAGGATGAAAAATTTGATTTAAGTTTTTCACTTATAATTGTGACAAAACTAGAAGAAAAAGAATTAGCTAGTGCATTGGATAGAATATCAGAAATTGATAATATCGAAATTACTACTATTGATGCAGCTGGTATTCTAGAAAACGAACAAAATATAAATGAGAAAACACATAAAGATGAAAAAAAACTAGTAAGTGCTCCAGAAAATCATAGTAAAACTGATAATAGAAGTCGAGATAGTAAAGTTGGTAAAACCGTTAGAGTAGATATTGATAGATTGGATAATTTAATGAACCTAGTTAGCGAGTTAATAATCATAAAGACCAGAATGGACGATTTAAGTGAAACTTCTAATATAGAAAACATGGCAGAAGCTATTGAATATCTTGAAAGAATCACAACAAGCTTACATGATGCTGTGATGAAAGTCCGTATGGTGCCTATAGAGAGAGTTTTTAATAGATTTCCTCGTATGGTAAGGGACTTATCCAAGGAGTTAAATAAAGAGATTAGCCTTCAGATGTCAGGAGAAGATACAGAAGTTGATAGAACTGTTATTGATGAAATAGGGGATCCATTAATTCATATAATAAGAAATTCCATAGATCATGGCATAGAAACCCCTAAGGAAAGAATAAAACGTGGAAAATCAGAAGAAGGAACTGTGATATTAAAAGCATACCCTGATGGAAATAATGTAGTAATTGAAGTAGTTGATGATGGTGGAGGTATTGATTTTAATAAAGTCAAAGTGAAAGCTATAGAAAAAGGGATAATTACTGCAGAAGAAGGAGATATATTATCTCAAGAGGAAATAATTCCCCTATTATTTATGCCAGGGTTTAGCACTTCTGATGAAGTATCAGATATATCCGGAAGAGGAGTAGGTCTTGATGTTGTTAAGAGTAAAATCGAATCAATTAATGGGTCAATTGAAATAGATAGTGAAATGGGTAAAGGCACTAGGTTTATTATTAGGATTCCATTGACTCTAGCAATTATTCAAGCTTTATTAGTAAAACTAGGGGATGAAATATTTGCTATACCTTTGAGTTCGATAACTGAAATAACCAGTATCACCAATGATAATATTAGAGATATACAGGGGCAAGAAATCTTCCTATACCGAGGGAAGACTATACCTATAGTAAGGCTAAATGAAATAATGAAAGTAGAATCAGCGAATGAAATAGATGAGCATGTAGTAGTTGTTGTGAGAAAAGGTGAAAGACAAGCTGGATTACTTGTAGATAACTTACTTGGGCAACAGGAAATTGTAATAAAGCCACTTGGTAAATATTTATCCAATATTAAGTATTTATCTGGAGCAACAATCCTAGGGAATGGTAGCATATCATTAATATTAGATGTAAATTCATTGATATAAAGGAGGATTAGATATGTCTACTGAAATTGAGAATAAATATGTTATTTTTAAATTATGTAAAGAATATTATGGCATTCCTATAGATAATGTATTGTCTATAGAGAAAACAGGACAAGCTACTAGAATTCCAAATGCACCTAATTATGTAAAAGGTGTAATCAATTTAAGAGGAGAGGTAGTTCCAGTTATTAACTTAAGAAAAAAATTGGGGATGGAATCAGATGATTCCTATAAAAATTCAAGAATTGTAGTGGTTTCAATAAATGAAATCGTAGTAGGGCTAATGGTAGATTCCTCCTCAGAAGTATTAGAAATAGATAAGGAAAATATAGATAAGCCTCCTGCAAACGGAGATAACCAATTTATAGAATATATTAGCGGCATCGGGAAAACTTCAGATAGATTGATTATATTACTAAACTTGACGAAAATACTAGAGTATTAAGGAGAGTAAGCTATGGATGTTGAAAATTTAAATAGTATGATGTTAGATATACTAGGTGAAATAGGAAATATTGGTTCTGGTAATGCTGCTACAGCATTGGCCAGTATGCTCTCTAAGAGGGTAGATATGAATGTACCACAAGTTAGAATCTTAGAATTCAAAGATGTAGCAGAGGTTCTAGGTGGAGAAGAAAAACTAGTTGTGGGTATATATCTAGATCTTAATGGTGAAATAAAAGGGAATATGATGTTTATCCTAGACCTAGAATCTGCTATTAATTTAACAAATATGCTGTTAAACAGGGAAGATGGCGGGGATGAGTTAGATGATATGGCAGTCTCTGCTTTATCTGAAGTTGGGAACATATTAGCTTCATCCTATGTAAACTCTTTAAGTGCATTAACAGGTTTAAAAATAGCAGTTTCAGTTCCATCTTTGGCAATAGACATGGCAGGAGCTATACTTAGTGTACCAGCAATTCAATTTGGCTATGTTGCTGATCAAGTTTTATTTATTGAAACTATATTTGAAGAAGGCAATAGAAGTGTAAAGGGCAATTTGTTTTTACTACCAGATATGAATTCTTTTGGAAAAATATTATCTAGTTTAGGAGTATTATAATATGGAAGTTATAAAAGTTGGAATGGCAGATTTAAAGCTAGTAAAAGCTCCTGGAATTTTAACAACCTTAGGGCTAGGTTCATGCGTAGGTATCGCCTTATATGATAAGTATAATAAAATTGCTGGATTAGCCCATATTATGCTTCCATCTAGTAAAGAAATAAAGAACAATGATAATAAGGCTAAATTTGCTGATACCGGAATAGAATTATTAATTGAAAAAATGGTCAAGGAAGGTGCCCTAAAGAAAAATTTATCTGCAAAGATTGCTGGCGGTTCTCAAATGTTTTCTTTCAACAACACTAATAATATTCTAAAAATAGGAGAAAGAAATGTTTTGGCTACAAAGGAGAAATTAAAAGAATTAAATATTAAAATTATCTCTGAAGATACTGGCGGAAACTATGGTAGAACAATTGAACTAAATTCTGATGATGGGTCCTTATTAGTAAAAACTATTGGACATGGCATAAAAGTTATTTAGTTCCCCTTAGGGAGGTAATTAAATGAAAACAGATGAACTATGGAAAAGGTACACTCAGACCAAGAACATAGCTATAAAACAAATGCTTATTGAAGAGTATATAGGACTTGTAAAGGTTGTTGCAGGTAGGATGTATAATTTCTATGGAAGCAAGATAGAATATGATGATTTAGTGGGATTTGGAGTAATGGGTTTAATAGATAGTATTGAACGGTTTGATATGAATAAAAACATTAAATTCGAAACCTATGCACAAATAAGGATTAAAGGGACAATTATTGATAATATAAGAAAACTTGATTGGATACCCAGGTCTTTGAGAAAAAAGTCGAAAGAAATACAATATGGAATGTCGAAATTGGAAAATGAGTTGGGAAGAACACCATCTAATGAAGAATTGTCGCAACACTTAAATATGTCCTTAAAAGAATTAGAAGAAACTTTAGCAGATATTTCAAATTTTAATATGACTTCCCTAGAAGATTTGCTAGTTAATAAAGGTGAATACAATATTGATGATGATAAAGAAAAAAACATACCTGAACAGATTTTTGAAAAAAAAGAAATAAAGGAGATACTATCAAGAATTGTTGATAAATTACCAGAAAAAGAAAATATGGTGATATCCTTATATTATTATGAAGAGCTAACTTATAAGGAAATTGGCTATATCATGGAGCTATCGGAGTCGAGGATTTCACAAATACATAGCAAAGCAATTTTGAAGATTAAGAATCAACTAATTAAAGAGGGTATCTATGAAGATTAATTAGGGGGTATTCTATGAAAAAAATTTCTCAAAACATAGTGCTTGATATTTCTAGAGATGGAATGAATGGCTATATTACGCTATACGACGACGAAAAATTAGATATTATAAGTAAGAAAGAGGATAGCGTTAACGGAGATTTTGAAAAGAATATTAATCAAATTATAGAAGATATTAAGGGTGTATTTAAAATTGGTTTAAAGGAAGATGAGTTAAAATCGGTATTGTTAAACAAATATTATAATGATAAGGTTTGCATTGCAGAAGGGATTTTGCCAATCGAAGGAAAAGATGGCTTTATAAAATATCATTTTAATTTAAAGAAAAACTTAACACCTAAAATATCAATTGATGGAACAGTAGATTATAGGGAATTAGATATTATAAACAATGTAAATAAGGGAGATATATTAGCAGAGGTTATTTCACCCAAAGAGGGTAAAGATGGTTATAGGGTAACTGGTGAAATAATACCTTATAAAAAAGGTAAAAATCCTATATTACGATATGGAAAAAATGTTAGGCTATTGGATAATGGCATTTATTTGGTCGCAGAAAAGGATGGCCTTGTAGAATGTAAAGATGGGAAAGTTATTGTATCTGAAGTTTATGAAGTATCAAATGTGGATAGCAAAGTAGGCAATATTTATTTTGGTGGAGCAGTTATAGTAAAGGGTAATGCTTTAAATGGTTTTCAAATAAAAGCTGATGGTGATGTTGAAGTAAAAGGAGTAGTAGAAGGAGCATATATTGAAAATACTGGGGATGTAATAGTCAGACAAGGTATACAGGGATATAATAGATTGACTATTAAAACTAATGGTGGTATAACAACAAAATTTGTTGAAAATTCAATAATAAAAGTTAGCAGAAGTGTTACAGCAGAGGCAATCATGCATAGTCAGATTACAGCAAAGGAAAATATCGTAGTTATTGGGAAAAAAGGCTTAATAGTTGGTGGTATTTGTCGGGCAGGAAATGAAATTAAAGCGAAGACTATTGGGTCTAGTATGGCTACAATGACGATTTTAGAAGTAGGGGTAGATCCAAGCATTAAGGGAAAATATGAGCAATTAAAAAATTCCATAGGCATAATTGAAGTCAATTTAGATAAGATATCAAAATCATTAAACTTATTGGATAAGCTTAAAAAAGCAAATAAATTAGATGATAAGAAAATGGAAATGTATATAAAACTTTTAAAAACTAAAGATAAATTAATAGAAGAACTAAAATGTTTAAAAGAAGAGTATGAGATTACTAAAGAAAAAGTAGAAAATTTATCTAAAGGTAGAATAAAGGTAGAAGATGTAATTTATCCTGGGGTAAGGATAAATATAGGTAATAGTACTTATTTTGTAAGAGATGAAATGAAAAGATGTACTTTCTATAGAGAAGAGGGAGAAATACGAGTAGGTCCATATTAGGAGTGATTTTATGTCAATCAAACCTATTGATTATAAAACTTTTATTCAGGAATCTCAAGAGATATCAAGGATAAAGCAGGTAGAAAATTATAAGTTCAAAACCCAATTTAATGAAGGAGTTATACAACAGGATAAGCAGGTTGAAAAAGATACTAAAAGAGTTAGAGATACTAATAAAAGTGAAAATATAACTGTAGACATACACAAAGAAAAAAAAGATGGACAAAGCAAGGAAAAGGAAAAACAAAGAGAGAAAAAGGGAAATGATCAAAAAAAGTTTAAAGATGATTTAGGTGGGACTATTGATATAAAAATTTAAATAGAGGTGTACTATGTTAGGTATTTTGATGAGCATAATAGGACTAATATGTATAGTAGTATCCCTAATTTACATAAATAAAATTTCAAAGAAAGAAAAAAATATTTATGAAGAAATGATAATGATTCAAGATAATATTAAGGATTATTCATTTGCAATAGAGAATACTATTAATAGCTTTGATGATTTAATTGGGAATAGTTTGAATAAAATTGAAAATATTCAAGAAAATAAAATTTACAATGCCGAAGACAGAAAAAAAGGAAAGAAAAATTTAACAAAAGAAGAAGTTAAGCAGGAATTTAAAAAGGATATCCTAGGGAAGCCTTCAAAATCGGAGGATTCTACTAAAACTTTATATGAAAAGATTATAGATTTAAAAAATATTGGATTGTCTAATGAAGAAATTGCAAAAAAATTAAATAAAGGAATAAGAGAAGTGGAAATAATTATGAAAATGTGGGGCAATATATAAAATAATATTAGATATAAAAATATTGATTAAAAATCTAGTATATGTTATACTACATAAGTGATTACACACATTCTCTGATATTTAAGACTGTGCCTTAGTGTTTCTTAGGTTCCTTAAATATATGAAGGGAATGGAGGAATAAAACATGGAGGTGAATTAATATGTCAGTAATAACAATGAAAGGGCTATTAGAAGCTGGAGTTCATTTTGGACATCAAACAAGAAGATGGAATCCAAAGATGGCCGAGTATATTTTTACAGAAAGAAATGGAATCTATATTATTGATTTGCAAAAGACAGTTAAGAAAGTAGAAGAAGCTTATGCTTTCATGAAAGAAGTTTCCGAGGCGGGTGGAGAAGTTCTATTTGTAGGAACTAAAAAACAAGCTCAAGAAGCAATTGAGACTGAAGCCAAAAGATGTGGTATGCACTATGTAAACCAAAGATGGCTTGGTGGTATGTTAACTAACTATAAGACCATTAGAAAGAGAATTGATAGGCTTCATGAATTAGGCAAAATGGAGGAAGAAGGAATATTCGATGTCTTACCTAAGAAAGAAGTTATACAATTAAACCATGAAAGAGAAAGACTTGAAAAATTCTTAGGTGGAATTAAAAATATGGATAAAACCCCAGACGCTTTGTTTGTAGTAGATCCTAGAAAAGAAAGAATAGCAGTAAACGAAGCTAGGATACTTGGAATCCCAGTTATAGCAATAGTTGATACTAATTGCGATCCAGATGAAATTGATTTTGTTATACCTGGAAATGATGATGCAATTAGGGCAGTTAAATTATTAACTGAAACTATGGCAAATGCTATATTAGAAGGTAGACAAGGCGAACAAATAGAAGATGTAGAAGAATAGTAAAAGGGTAAGGGTTTAAGGGGGTACACTCCTTTACGCTCTTACCATTTTTAACAATAAGAGGAGGGATAAAATGAATGTAAGTGCTGCACAAGTAAAAGAGTTGAGAGAAAAGACTGGGTCAGGCATGCTTGATTGTAAGAATGCATTAGTAGAAACTAATGGAGATATTGATAAAGCTATTGATTTATTAAGGGAAAAAGGCTTAGCCAAAGCAGCTAATAAATCTGGAAGAATTGCTGCTGAAGGGTTAGTTGATGCATACATACATGGCGGTAGAATAGGGGTTTTAATTGAAGTTAACTCAGAAACCGACTTTGTTGCAAAAACTGATGAATTCAAGAATTTTGTTAAGGACATGGCTATGCAAGTTGCAGCTTCAAGTCCTAAATATGTAAATAAGGAAGATGTACCTAAAGAAGAAGTTGAAAGGGAAAGAGAAGTTCTTACCCACCAAGTTATTAATGAGGGAAAACCAGAACATATAGCTTCAAAGATTGTTGAAGGCAGATTAGAAAAATTCTATGAGCAAATTTGTTTATTAGAGCAGCCATTTATAAAAGAGCCCAGTATAAAAGTAAAGGATCTACTAAATGAAAAGATTGCAAAAATAGGCGAAAATATTAAAATTAGAAGATTTGCTAGATTTGAAGTAGGAGAAGGGCTAGAAAAAAGAGAAGAAAACTTTGCTGATGAAGTAGCAAAACAAATGGGTATATAATTAAATGGAGAACACTAGTTGTTCTCCATTTCAATAAGATACTGGCTAATTTATGGACTATACAAGGGAGGATTTTTATGGCGGAACCAATTTATAAGAGGGTAGTATTAAAATTAAGTGGTGAAGCATTAGCTGGAGATGTTGGACATGGAATCGATACGGAAACAGTTAACAGGATATCAAAGGAAATAAAAGTATTACATGATATTGGGGTGGAAGTAGCAATAGTAGTTGGAGGCGGTAACTTCTGGAGAGGCAGATCCGCTGCAGAAATGGATAGAACCACCTCAGACTATATGGGTATGCTTGGTACGGTCATAAACGCATTAGCACTCCAAGATGCCTTGGAAAATATTGGAGTTGTTACAAGGGTTCAAACTGCGATTGAAATGAGGCAGATTGCAGAACCATATATAAGAAGAAAAGCCATTAGACATCTTGAAAAAGGGAGGGTTGTCATATTTGCGGCTGGTTCCGGAAACCCTTATTTTTCAACTGATACAGCAGCTGCATTGAGAGCTGCCGAAATAGAAGCAGAAGTCATATTATTGGCCAAAAAAGGAGTAGACGGAGTTTATGACTCTGATCCATATATTAATTCATCTGCTAAGAAATTTGATACCCTAAGATATATAGATATTTTAAATATGGGATTAGGGATTATGGATTCTACAGCAACTTCTTTATGCATGGATAACAGCATACCTTTAATAATATTTGGTATAGATGAACCAAATAATATTATTGATGTAGTTTTAGGTAAAAAAATTGGTACCTATGTAAAGGGGGAGTGATTATGTATTTAAACGTTCATAAGGAATCAGAGGCAAAAATGGGAAAAACCGTAGGCGTATTTAAGGAAGAATTAAACAGCATAAGAGCAGGTAGAGCAAATCCAGCTTTACTAGACAAAATTGCGGTAGATTATTATGGAACAACCACACCTTTAAAACAGGTAGCCAGCGTTTCGGCTCCCGAACCAAGATTGTTAGTTATTCAACCTTGGGATGCTAAATTAATACCAGTTATCGAAAAAGAAATATTAAAATCTGATTTAGGGTTAAATCCATCAAATGATGGAAAACTAATTAGACTGCCAATTCCACTACTTACAGAAGAAAGAAGAAAAGAATTGGTAAAGTTATTAAGAAAGAATGCTGAAAATGCTAAAATCGCTATTAGAAATACAAGAAGAGAAGCAAATGATAAAATTAAAAAGTTGGAAAAGGACAAAACAATTAGTGAAGATGACAGAAAACTTGCAGAAGATGAAATGCAAAAGATTACTGATAAGTATATAGAAGATGTAGAACAGATAACTATTAAAAAAGAAGAAGAGTTATTAGAGATATAAAAGATTCCCCTTCTTATTAAGAAGGGGTTTTTAATGATGGGGGAAAATATTATGGATGATACGGATATACTAGAACTTAGAAATATGATAGATTTTGATAATATACCCAATCATGTTGCGATTATAATGGATGGGAATGGAAGATGGGCAAAAAAGAGATTTTTACCCAGGACTGCTGGTCATCAGGAAGGTATGAAAAGAGTTGTTGAAATTGTTGAAGTTGCTTTAAACCTTAATATAAAATACTTGTCACTGTATGCTTTTTCAACTGAAAATTGGAAGCGCCCAAAAGAAGAAATTGATGGGCTTATGAAAATATTAGTATATTATATAAGAAATGAGCTAGAAAAAATTCATAAAAATAATGTAAAGATTCAAACTATGGGTGATATTAGTATGCTGCCTAAAATTCCAAGAGAAGAGGTTTTAAGAGCTATTGAAAAAACAAAAGGCAATACCAAAATGGTTCTTAATATTGGATTAAATTATGGAGGTAGGGATGAAATAATCCGTGGAGTAAAAAATATTTTAGAAGATGTAAAATTGGGTAGAATTAAGGAAGAAGATATAGATACAGAAGTCTTTTCTAATTATATGTACACAAAAAACATACCAGATCCCGATTTACTCATAAGGCCTAGTGGTGAGTTGAGATTAAGTAATTTTATGTTATATCAGATAGCCTACACAGAGTTTTGGTTTTCGGATATATACTGGCCCGATTTTAAAGAGGAATATTTTTATAAAGCAATTATTGACTACCAAAAAAGGAACAGAAGGTTTGGAGGAATTTAGGTGAAAAAATTAATAATTAGGGCAATTAGTGGCTTAATAATAGTTTTATTAACGATTTTTGTAGTATCAAGAGGCGGGACTCTAATGTCCTATTTTACTTTTTTATTGTCTATTATAGGAATAAGAGAATTTTATAATGCAATGGAGGGTACCAAAGTTGTTCCAATAAAGATAATAGGATATATTAGTTGTATAGGATTTTTATTTAATTCTTTAGGATATAAATGGGCTTCGTTAATATTTATCTCCTTTTTCTCTATTATTGCATTATTAATAATCTTTGTTCTCAATAAAGGCACTACCTTAACTGATATAACCATAACTTTCTTTGGTATATTTTACATACCATTTCTATTTCAGCATATTATATATTTAGATGGAGATATTTATATATGGTTAGTATTTATAATTGCTTGGGGAACAGATACTTTTGCTTATATATTTGGAAATTTATTTGGTAAAAATAAACTTTGCCCCAAGCTTAGCCCTAATAAGACTATAGAAGGATCTTTGGGAGGTGTACTTGGCTCTATTGCATTAACCGTTTTATTTGCTAAGTATTTTGGATTAACTCCATTATGGAAGCTTATTTTATTATCAATTATAGGAGCAATTATTGCCCAAATTGGTGATTTGGCAGCTTCTAAAATCAAAAGAATTACTGGCATAAAAGATTTTGGTTTTATAATGCCTGGTCATGGTGGGATAATGGATAGATTTGATAGTATACTATTTACAGCTCCATTTGTATATTATTTTGTAAATTATTTTATATTGTAGAGAATAGGTGGTGATTTAATTGCTAACAGCAATTGCAGCAATTTTTATATTTCTAATGGTAATCTTATTTCATGAATTTGGGCATTTTATAGTAGCAAAAATGGTTGGAATAAAGGTTAATGAATTTTCTATAGGTATGGGACCTAAGATATTTCAGAAGAAAAAAGATGAAACTAAATATTCTATAAGGGCTCTACCCATCGGTGGATATGTTAGCATGGAAGGAGAAGACGAAAATTCAAATGATCCTAGGAGTTTTAATAATGTACCAGCCTCGTCAAGAATAGCAGTTGTAGCAGCTGGAGCAATTATGAATTTTGTTTTGGCAATAATTGTACTTGTAGTAGTTTCATTTAGTATAGGTATGCCTACAACCACCATTTCTGAAATAATAAAGAATTCACCTGCTGAAAAAGTTGGGATTAAAAGTGGCGATACAATATTAAGTATCAATGATAAAGATATAAAAAATTGGGATTCTATTGTTAAACAAATAAATGAATCCAAACCTAATGAAAAAATGAAAATGGTTATTTCACGTAATGGAAACAAAATTGATTATTTTGTAGGTACAGAAATAAATGAAGATAATAGAGCTATAATTGGGATTGTCCCAGAAGTCGAAAAAACTTTTGTTTCTTCCATCAAAGGGGGATTTCAAAAGACAGGATATATGCTAGAGTTAATGTTTGATTTTATTAAGATGGCTTTTAGGGGGAAGGTAAGTACTAACGATTTATCTGGTCCCGTGGGTGTCATATATACCATTGGAGAAGCTGCCAAGTATGGTATTGTTAACTTATTATATTTAATGGGTTTTATATCCGTTAACTTGGGATTTTTTAATCTTTTACCTTTACCTGCTTTAGATGGAAGTAGAATTGTATTTTTATTGATAGAAATTATTAGGGGAAAACCTATAAACCCTGAAAAAGAAGGATTTGTACATTTTATTGGTTTTGTTTTATTGATGGCTCTTATGATTGCGGTTACTTATTCAGATATTATTAGATTTAATTTATTTAGAAGGTGATTATATGGAAAGAAAGAAAACTAGAAAAATCATGGTAGGAAATGTCCCCGTAGGGGGAGATAGCCCAATAACAGTTCAATCTATGACAAATACAAGTACTAAAGATATTGAGAGTACTGTAGAACAAATAAAAAGATTAGAAGAAGCAGGTTGTCATATAATTAGAGGAGCTATAACGGATTTCGATGATGCAAAAGCTATTAGAGAGATAAAGAAAAATACTAATATCCCTTTTATTGCAGATATTCAATTTGATTATAAATTAGCTATTGCAGCTGTTGAAAATGGGGCTGATTGTTTAAGAATTAATCCTGGTAATATAGGTTCTAAACTTAAAGTAAGAGAAGTTGTTAATAGCTGCAAAGAACGAAATATACCCATTAGAATAGGAGTTAATTCTGGCTCTATAAAAAAAGAATATTTAGAAAAGTATAATGGAGTAAATGAAAACTCAATGGTTTATAGTGCTTTAGAGAATATAAGATTATTAGAAAATTTAAATTATGAAAATATAAAGATATCTTTAAAAGCTAGTTCTGTACCTTTAACTATTAAGTCCTATGAAAAAATGTCAGAAATGGTGGATTACCCATTACATTTAGGAGTAACAGAAGCAGGGCCAGTGTGGAGAGGTACCATTAAATCTTCTGTTGGAATTGGAACATTATTATCCATGGGGATTGGAGATACAATTAGGATATCCTTAACAGGAGATCCAGTAGAGGAAGTAAAAGTAGGCAGGGAGATTTTAAGATCATTAAATTTACTAGAAGAAGGAATAGAGATAATATCTTGTCCTACTTGCGGTAGAACCAATATTAATCTTATAGATTTGGCAGAAGAAGCAGAGAAAAGATTAGCAAATATTAAAAAACCCTTAAAAGTGGCAATCATGGGTTGCCCTGTAAATGGGCCTGGGGAAGCTAGGGAAGCAGATATTGGTATAGCTGGTGGTCTTGGGGAAGGATTAATATTTAAAAAAGGTGTAGTAATTAAAAAAGTAAAAGAAGAATTTCTAATTGATGAGCTAATAAAAGAGATTGAAAACCTTTAGTATAATAGAAGTATCCCGAAGGAGTTAAAGGGGGCATAAGCAGAAGATGAAAGAACAGAAAATCCAGTTTTCCCAGCTGCTAAGTAAAAATAAAATTTCAATGAACCTAGACATAGATTCTTTATTTATTGAAAAAGTTAAGGTTTATACTGAAAATAAAATAATAGAATTAATATTATCATCTGAAGATATTGTTAAAGAACAACAAATAGATGAAATAAAAAAGATTTTAAAAGGAAAATTTGAAAATTTCAAGATATTATTGAAAATAAAATATAATATATCCCATAATATAGAAAGTTTTATAGATGAATATTGGGATAATATATTGTTTTGTATTGAAAGGGAAATTCCTTCTAGCAGTTCATGGGTTAAGAATTTGAAATTTGAACTAAATAATAACTCGCTGATTATATTTACAGCAAGTGACATAACAAACTATGCACTAGAAAGCAATCAAATAATAGATAAGATTAAAAAGAAAATAAAAGAAGAACTTAATATAAGTTTAAATGTTTATATAGATAATTCTAGGATATCGAAAAATGGGGAAGAGATTATAGAAAAAACAATTACTGAAGAAAAGAAAATATCTATTGAAACATTAAATAATGCTATCAGTAATAATGATAAGAAAAAGAATAAAACAGTACTTCCCAGTGAAAATTATAGCTTTGGTAAAAGAATTACTGAAGAATCTATGAAGATTAAGGATATCACTCTAAACACGGGACTAGCCGTAACAACTGGTGAGATATTTGAGTTAGAAACTAAAGATATAAGAGGCAATAAAAAATTAGTAACTTTTAACATTACTGACTTAACGGATTCTATAGCTGTTAAAGTATTTTTAACTGAAAAGCAGTTTGATGAATTTGAGGTTAATGTTAAGGAAGGATTGTATGTAAAGATAGAAGGAGATATTGTCTTTGATAATTATTCAAAGTATTTAGTTTTGATGCTAAAATCCTTAAACATATTAGAAAAAGAAGAGAGATTAGATACTTCAGAAGAAAAAAGAGTAGAGTTGCATTTGCATACTCAGATGAGCTCTATGGATGGTATAACAAGTTTTAAAAAGCTTGCTAATAGAGCTAAAAAATGGGGACACAATGCAATTGCAATAACAGATCATGGGGTAGTGCAAGGCTTTCCTGAAGCTATGAAAGCAGCCAAAGATTTTGGAATTAAAGTTATATATGGAGTTGAAGGTTATTTAGTAAATGATAGTAAACCTATTTTAACTAATTATAGTAGAGGACACAATTATAAGACATATGTTGTTTTTGATATAGAGACTACTGGCCTTTCTCCAATTAATGATATGATAACCGAAATAGGCGCGGTGAAAATAGAAAATGGTATAGTAATCAGCGAATTTAGTCAATTGATAAATCCGGAAAGGCCCATTCCCAAAAAGATAGTGAGCTTAACTGGAATTACAGATGAAATGGTTAAGGATAAACCAATAATTAATGAAATTCTATCAGATTTTGAGGAATTTATTAAGGATTCGGTTTTAGTTGCCCACAATGCTTCTTTTGATGTTGGATTTATAAGAGAACAATTTTCAAAGATTGGTAAAACTTTAGACAATCCAGTATTAGATACTTTAGAGTTAACAAGGGCTTTATTTCCACAATTAAAAAGCCATAGACTTAATATTGTGGCTAAACATTTAAATGTAAGTTTGGAGAACCATCATAGAGCGGTAGATGATGCTAAAGCTACATCTGAAATTTTTATAAAATGTATGGAGCTATTAAATAATAATAATATTAATAGTTTAACTCAAGTAAATGGATTAAAAAATACAAAAGATATTTCAAAGGACGAATCCTTCCATATAATTATTTTAGCAAAAAATTACAAAGGATTAAAAAACCTGTATAAACTAATATCAGAATCTCATTTAAATTATTTTTATAGAAAACCAAGAATTCCTAAATCTTTATTATCAAGCCATAGGGAAGGATTAATAATAGGAAGTGCTTGTGAAGCTGGTGAACTATATAGGGCCATATTAAAGAACAAAGACTCTAATGAAATTAAAGATATTGTGAATTTTTATGATTATTTAGAAATACAACCTTTAGCCAATAATATGCATTTAATTAGAAATGGAATGGTAAAAGGAAAGGATGAATTAAAAGATATTAATAAATTAATCATTGAATTAGGTGAAAAATTTGATAAAATTGTAGTTGCTACTGGAGATGTGCATTTTTTAGACCCTGAAGATGAAATCTACAGAAGAGTATTAATGGCTGGACAAGGATATCAAGATGCAGATTTGCAGCCACCTCTTTATTTTAAGACTACTGATGAAATGCTTAAAGAGTTTGAGTATCTAGGCAAGGAAAAGGCAGAAGAAGTTGTAATTAGGAATACAAATTTAATAGCTAATATGACAGAAGAAATAATTCCAATTCCAGATGGAACTTATCCACCAGTTATTGAAGGTGCTGATAAGGAGTTAAAAGAGATAACTCATAATAGGGCAAAAGAAATATATGGTGATCCTCTTCCTGATATTGTAGGGGAAAGATTGGAAAAAGAGTTAAATTCCATTATTAAAAATGGATATGCAGTTATGTATATTATAGCCCAAAAGTTAGTATGGAAGTCTATGGAAGATGGGTATTTAGTAGGTTCTAGAGGATCAGTTGGTTCATCTTTTGTTGCTACAATGAGCGGTATTACTGAAGTTAATCCATTAGTTCCTCATTATGTATGCCCTAAGTGTAAATTTAGTGAATTTATTGAAGATGGTTCCATAGGATCTGGAGTTGATTTGCCTGATAAGAATTGCCCTAAATGCGGCAGCAAACTTAAAAAAGATGGGCATGATATTCCTTTTGAAGTTTTTCTAGGTTTTGAGGGAGATAAGGAGCCGGATATAGATTTGAACTTTGCTGGTGAATATCAACCTAAGGCACATAAATATACGGAAGAATTATTTGGAAAAGGTTATGTTTTTAGAGCAGGAACTATCGGGACAATAGCAGAAAAAACCGCATATGGTTTTGTTAAAAAATATTATGAACAAAAAGGGAAAAATCCTCATCCTGCAGAAATAAATAGGCTTGTTAAAGGATGTACTGGTATTAAACGTACATCGGGGCAGCATCCTGGTGGTGTAATGATAGTACCGAAATATAAGGATATACATGACTTTACTCCTATACAATATCCAGCTAATGATAAAAAATCTGGGGTTATAACGACTCATTTTGATTATCATTCTATAAGTGGTAGAATTCTAAAGCTAGATATTCTAGGACATGATGTACCAACAATAATCAGAATGTTAGAGGATATTACTGGAGTAAATCCGCAAGATATTCCCTTAGATGATAAGGAAACTATGAAACTTTTCACCAGCACCGAACCTTTAAATATAAAAGATAAAGACATAAATATTGAGGTAGGGACTCTAGGTATTCCTGAATTTGGTACTAAGTTTGTAAGACAGATGTTGGTGGATACTAAACCTACTACTTTTTCTGAGCTAGTTAGAATTAGTGGATTATCTCACGGTACTGATGTATGGTTAAATAATGCTCAGAATTTAATAAGAAATAATACAGCTAATTTAAATCAGGTTATATCAACAAGAGATGATATTATGCTCTACTTAATATATTCTGGACTTGATAAGAAAAGGTCTTTTAAGATAATGGAAAATGTAAGACATGGCAAAGGATTAACAGAAGAAGAAGAAGAGTATATGAGAAGCTTTAATGTGCCAGAATGGTATATAGACTCATGTAATAAAATTAAATATATGTTTCCTAAAGCCCATGCAGTTGCCTATGTTATGATGTCCTTTAGAATTGCATATTTTAAGGTTCATTACCCTGAAGCTTTTTATGCTACATATTTCACAACTAAAGCTCAAGACTTTGATGCAAGTTTAGTACTAAAAGGTAAGGAGACAGTCAATGAGAAGATTAAAGAACTTGAACCATTATCCAATGATATGACAGCTAAGGAAAAAAATCTTTTAACCGTATTAGAGGTTGTCCAAGAAATGTACGCTAGAGGATTTAAGTTTGAAAGGGTAGATCTTTATGAATCGGATAGTGATAAATTTTTGCTAGGTAAAAATGGAATCATACCTCCCTTGAAGAGTTTAGATGGGGTAGGGGAAACAGTAGCCAGAAAAATTGTAGAGGAACGTGGCATTGCATCATTTTTATCTATAGAAGAGCTAGTTTCAAGAGCTAAAGTTAGTAAACCAGTATTAGAAGCCCTACGAGAACATGGTTGCCTTTTGGATTTACCTGAAAGCAATCAAATTAGCCTTTTTAATATTTGATTTTTTTTACTTTTATGATATAATTGTATTGAAAACAAGAAGAGGTTAATTTTGCTTAAGAGAGTGGGCTTACCCCACTCTTAATTTGTTTGATTGAGTTTTTGATTATAAAGGTATATTTCCTTTGCCATTACAAAAAATAGATTTAAATTCATGGAGGTGATATTTTGGGTAAAAATAATATTATTAAGGCAATTAAGGAACATTGTGAGCCAGTAATTGAAGAAATTGGGTATGATTTAATTGATTTAGAATTTGTTAAGGAAAATGGGAGTAATTTTTTAAGATTCTTTATTGGAAAGCCTCAAGGAATATCAATTGATGATTGTCAAAAGGTAAGCGAAATTGTAGGAGATATTTTAGATGAATTAGACCCAATAGAAGAAAGTTATTATCTAGAAGTTTCATCCCCTGGATTAGATAGGCCCTTAAAAACAGATAAGGATTTGAAGAGAAATATAGGCAAGGATATAGAAATGAATCTTTATAAGAATATAGATGGAAAGAAAAAATATATTGGAGAATTAGTAGGATTTAACGAAAGTCACATTAGGATAAAGGAAGAAGCACAGGTAGAAAAGGAAATAGACAGAGATGCTATTTCAAATATTAAATTAGCGGTTAAATTTTAAGGGAGGGTTTAACTAATGAATGTAGAATTTATTGAGGCCCTTGAGGAGATAGAGAAAGAAAAAGGAGTATCTAAAGAGGTCATTTTTGATGCTTTAGAATCGGCACTTATTTCAAGCTATAAGAAAAATTTTGGGTCTTCGCAAAATGTAGAAGTTGAAATAGATAAGGTTAATGGAACAGTTAGTGTATATGCAAAGAAAAATGTGGTTGATGAAGTAGAAGATGATTTGCTGGAAATAAATATAGAAGAAGCAAAAGAGATTGATGATAGATATGAAATAGGAGATATTGTAAATGTAGAAATTACTCCGAAAGATTTCGGAAGAATTGCAGCACAAACGGCTAAGCAAGTGGTAATACAAAGGATTAAAGATGCAGAAAGAGATGTTATATTTGACGAGTTTATCAACAGAGAAAACGAAATCATTACTGGAATGGTTCAAAGAATAAGCAAGAATAATGTATATGTAGATCTAGGAAAAACTGAAGGAGTATTACCTCCTACAGAACAAATAGAAGGTGAAGTGTATAATCAGGGGGATAGAATAAAATTATTTATTTTAGAAGTCAAGAAGACAACGAAAGGACCACAGATTATTCTTTCTAGATCCCATCCTGGATTAGTAAAAAGACTATTTGAATTAGAAGTTCCTGAAATACATGGAGGTGTTGTAGATATTTATGCAATTTCAAGGGAAGCTGGTTCAAGAACAAAAATTGCTGTTTCTTCAAAGGATCCTAATGTTGATCCTGTCGGCGCGTGTGTTGGGTTTAAGGGAAGTAGAGTAAAGGCAATAGTTGATGAGCTAAATGGTGAAAAAATTGATATTATAATCTGGAGCAAAAATGTTGAGAAATTTATTGCAAATAGTTTAAGTCCTTCAAAAGTAATAAAGGTTGAAGCCAATGAAAAAGATAAATCAGCATTAGTAGTAGTGCCAGATTATCAATTATCTTTAGCAATTGGTAAAGAAGGTCAAAACGCAAGATTAGCAGCGAAATTAACAAATTGGAAAATAGATATTAAAAGCGAAAGCCAATATAGTGGAGAACTATAGCCATTGAAAAGGCGAGGTGATAAATTGAAAAAGAAAAAAATCCCTCTAAGGAAATGTGTAGCTTGTAATGAAAATAAACCTAAGAAAGAACTGATTCGAATAGTTAAAAATAATGAAAACTTTGTAGATGTAGATTTAACAGGGAAGAAGAACGGGAGAGGGGCTTATATTTGCTCTAATAAAGAGTGCCTAGATAAGGCTATGAAAAGCAAAAGACTTTCTAGAGCATTAGAAATAGAAATTCCAGAGGAAGTTTATGATAAGCTAAGTAATATAATGGATTCTAAAGAAGAATTATAATACCAATTATCACCTGTTAATAATATTGGGGGTGTTAGTTTGATAAAAATGAGAGTATATGAATTAGCTAAGGAACTTAAAATGACTAGCAAAGAACTAATGGAAAAAATGAATGAATTAGGCTTAGCAGTGAATAGCCATATGAGCACCTTAGAAAGTGATGAGGCAAATATGATAAGAGAGCTGATTGATGAAGAAAATAATAAAGGAAAAGAGTCAAAAAAAACTAGTAAAGGAAAGGCTAAACCAGCTAAAAATATGAAAAAAGAAAAAGAAAACCAAAATAAAACAGAGACCAATGAAGAATTAGATAAGAAATTAGATAAGGAATTAGATAAAGGGCCAGACAAAGAGGTAGATGAAAATATTATTGAAATAGAGGACGAAATAATTGTAAAAGATTTTGCTGATAAAGTCGGCGTTAGTCCTGCACAAGTAATTAGTAAGTTAATAAACTTAGGTGTAATGGCTAATCAAAACCAATCTATTGATTTTGATACGGCCAGCATTATTGGAGAGGAATTTAGTTGTAAAGTTATACAATTTAAACCTATAGATGTAAAAGATGAGTTCGATTTAGATTATGAGGATGATCCCAAGGACTTAAAACCAAGGCCACCAGTAGTTACCGTTATGGGGCACGTAGATCATGGTAAGACTTCCCTATTAGATGCTATAAGAAAAACCCATGTAACAAAACAAGAAGCTGGAGGGATAACTCAACATATTGGAGCTTCAATTGCAAATGTAGGAGGAAAAAAAGTTATCTTTTTAGATACTCCTGGTCACGAAGCTTTTACTTCTATGAGGGCTAGAGGAACTCAGGTTACAGATTTAGCAATATTGGTTGTAGCAGCTGATGATGGTGTAATGCCTCAAACCATAGAAGCTATAAATCATGCTAAAGCAGCAAATGTGCCTATTATTGTTGCAATCAATAAGATTGATAAACCTGAAGCTAATGTAGATAGAATTAGACAAGAACTAGTAGAACAGGGGTTAGTACCAGAGGAATGGGGAGGAGATACTATTAGTGTTCCCGTTTCAGCCCGTAATAAAGAAGGTATTGATGAATTACTTGAAATGATTTTATTAGTAGCAGAAATGCAAGAATTGAAAGCAAATCCAAATCGTAAGGCAGTGGGTACAGTAATAGAAGCCCAATTAGATAAAGGAAGAGGACCAGTTCCAACAGTTCTAGTACAAAAAGGCACATTACGAGTTGGAGATATGGTAGTTTGCGGCAGTGCTAGTGGTAGAATAAGAGCTATGTTCGATGATAAGGGTAAGAATGTTAAAAAAGCAGGACCTTCTATTCCTGTAATGATTTTAGGATTATCAGAAGTACCTAATGCTGGAGATATTATGTATGCAGTTGATGATGAAAAAACTGCAAGAAATTATGCTGAAAGAAAAAGAGAATTGGTCAGGGAAGAACAATTAAAATCAACACAAAAGGTATCATTAGATGATTTGTTTGAAAAAATTCAATTAGGAGAAATTAAAGAGCTTAATATAATTATAAAAGCTGATGTAAGGGGAACCATAGACGCTATCAAACAATCCCTTGAAAAATTAGAAAATGAAGAAGTTAAAGTAAATATAATTCATGGAGGCGTTGGTGGTATTACAGAAAGCGATGTTATGTTAGCATCTGCATCTAATGCCATAATCATTGGATTTAATGTAAGACCCACTTTAAATGCATTAGATATTGCAAAAGAAGAAAAAGTTGATGTAAGAACATACAGAGTAATATATGAAGCTATTGAAGATATTGAATCTGCAATAAAGGGTATGTTAGAACCAAAATTTGTAGAGGAAGTTATAGGAAGAGCACAGGTGAGGGCTACATTTAAAGTTCCTAATGCTGGAACAGTAGCTGGTATATATGTTCAACAAGGTAAAATTGCTAGAAATAGTAAGATAAGACTTCTAAGGGATGATGTAGTAGTATTTGAAGGTGAAGTATCATCATTAAAAAGGTTTAAAGATGATGTAAAAGAAGTATCGGCTGGTTATGAAGGCGGCTTAGGCCTTGAAAATTATAATGATATTAAAGATGGGGATGCTTTAGAAGCATATATACTAAAAGAAGTAGAAAGATAAGGGGTGTACCTTTATGAATATTAAAAGAATCAATAGAATATCAGAAGAAGTTAGAAAAACTGTTTCTGAATTATTAACAAGGGAAATTAAAGATCCAAGAATAGATCCAATGACATCTATCACAAAAGTAGATGTTACTCGGGATTTAAGATATGCTAATATATATGTATCTGTACTAGGAGATAAAGAAGTTAAAGAAGATACTTTAAAAGGGTTAGAAAGTGCTAAAGGATTTATTAGAAAAGAAATTGGAAATAAAATAGATTTGAGATATGTGCCAGAACCAATTTTTCACTTAGATGAAACTATTGAACAGGGATTATATATGTCAAAATTAATAGAAAAGGTTAACAAAGAAGATGAAGAAAAAAGAGGGAGTTCAGATGAATAAATCTCTAGAGCTTTCAATTGAAGAGGCTATAAATTTAATAAAGGAATCTAAAAAAATATATATTGCCTCTCATGTACAACCAGATGGAGATAATATTGGTTCTATTTTAGCTTTAGGTATGGCTATAAAAAAAATAAATAAAAATGTGAAAATCCTAAAGGTAGATGATGTACCTTCTGACTATCACTTTTTACCTAATTTAGAACTAATTAAAGAATATGATATTGATTCACCCATAGACCTATTTATTTCTCTAGATAGTAGCGATATGGATAGGTTGGGATTGGGTAAGGAATTTGCTTTAAAAGCAAATAAGATTATAAATATTGACCATCATATAACCAACGATAAATTTGGGGATATCAATATTATATCAACTTCATCTGGGGCTACAGGAGAAATAATATATCAATTTATAAGAAAAATGAATGTAGATATAGATAAGTCCATAGCTACATGTCTATACACTGCAATAAGCACAGATACTGGAAATTTCATGTATAGTAATACTACTTACCTAACCCATATGATTGCAGCAGAATTGTTAAAGACAGGTATAGATATTAATGATATAAATATTAATCTATACCAAAGCAGAAGTATGGAAAGAACAAAATTATTTGTCGATTCTTTAAGCAATTTAGAAATATATTTAGATGGGGAAATAGGAATAGTTTACGTAACTCAAGAAATGCTTGAAACTAATAACGCTAATCTAGAAGACACGGAAGGCATTGTATCTTTTATCCGAGATATTGATTCAATTGAAGTAGCTTGCCTTTTAAAGGAAATGGGGAAAGATGAGATTAAGGTTAGTTTAAGGAGCAAGAGAAAGATAGATGTTGCAAAAATATGCAGTAAATATAATGGCGGGGGTCATGTAAGAGCTGCAGGCTGTACAATTAATGCTACAATTGATGAAGCAAAAAAATTGATTTTGACAGATATAGAAAAGGCTTTTAGGTGATTTTATGGATGGAATTATTAATTTATTTAAACCCCTTGGGATGACTTCTCATGACATGGTTAATATAATGAGGAAGGCCCTTGGAATTAAAAAGATTGGGCATACTGGAACTTTAGATCCTAATGCAGCTGGGGTTCTTCCTTTGTGTATTGGAAAAGGGACTAGGGTTAGCGAATATTTATTAAATGTGGATAAAGAATATATTGGAGAATTAAGTTTAGGATTAGCCACAGATACACAAGATAGTGAAGGCAAAATAATCAATCAATCATCAAAAATAGTTACAGAAAAAGATATTTATGATTCATTTAATAGGTTTCAAGGTAAAATTAAGCAAATACCTCCGATGTATTCTGCTCTAAAAGTTAATGGGAAAAAACTATATGAACTTGCTAGAGAAGGTAAAGTAGTTGAAAGAAAACCTAGACCGGTATCTATATATGATTTAAATATTATTAATATAATAGGCAATAGGAAAATTATATTTTATGTAAAATGTTCAAGAGGAACATACGTAAGAACTTTGTGTAATGATATTGGCGAGTTCTTAGGTACATATGGATATATGTCGTATTTAATTAGAATTGGTGTAGGAGATTTTAAAATAGAAGATAGCTATAGTGTTGACTATATTAAAAGTTTAGACAAAAATGGATTAGAATCAATTATCTGCCCAATGGATAAAGGGCTAAGCCATGTTAATTCTATAATAGTTGATGAAAAATATTTTAATAGTTTAACAAATGGTGCCATTGTACCGTTATCAGAAAATAGCTCTAAAGTACATGAGAAAAATTTACCTTTTAAAGTATATTGTAATAATCAGTTTATTGGCTTAGGGAAGATTATAAAAAAGAACAATATATCTTATGTGAAGATGGATAAAGTTCTTATATAAGGTGATAAATATGGAAGTCATAGATTTAAGCAATTATGAAGAAAAAAATAACCAAACTGCTGTGGCTTTAGGAAATTTTGATGGCATTCACATAGGTCATAAATATTTGATAGAGGATATGCTCAAAAAAGCTAAGGCTAGAAATTTAAAATCTTCAGTTTTATTATTTAGGAATCATACTAAAACCATATTAAATAAAGATAGTAGTACTAATTTAGGTATTATTACTTCTAATGATCAAAAGTTAGAGATTCTTAATAAATTAGGTGTTGAAACTATTTATACCATGAATTTTGATAGAAACACAATGAAACTATCTGGAAAAGAGTTTGTTGAAAATATTATTATAAATAAGCTAAATGCCAAACTTGTTACAGTGGGGTTTGATTATAGATTTGGATATAAAGCATTGGGAGATAGTAAATACTTAAAAAAACTTGGATTAGAAAAAGGCTTTGAAACTAATATTATTAATCCCATTTATGTTGAAGAAGAAATTGTAAGTAGTACAGCAATTCGTAATCTAATTAAGATAGGTGATATAAAAAAAGCAAACCATTTTCTTGGACGTCCCTATGCTCTTAGAGGTAAGGTAACCTCAGGAGAAAATAGGGGAAACAAAATGGGGTATCCAACAGCAAATCTTAAATTAGACCATGATTATGTAATACCTAAAACTGGAGTATATGAAACTACTACTTTATTAGGAAATAAAGAGTTCTTAAGCTTAACAAATATAGGGTATAACCCAACCTTCAATGAGAATGTATTGAAAATAGAAAATCATATTTTGAACTTTAGTGGTGAAATTTATGGCCGACCTATTGAGGTTAAACTTATTGATTTTATGAGGAATGATATTAAATTTAAAACTGTTAAGGGATTGATAAAACAAATAAATAAGGATATAGAATATATAAAAAATCGCCAATAATATTTACAATTCAATAGATATATGATAAGATTTATTTAATAAAGATGTGCCTTTGGCTATGTTTATCGTTTCCTCGGCGTTTTACTTAGCTAATGGTGAATAAAAATAGAGGAGGTAAAGTAAAATGACAATGACTAAGGAACAAAAAAATCAAATTATCGAAGAGTATAAATTGCATGAAGGTGATACAGGTTCACCAGAAGTGCAGATTGCAATTCTTACTTATCGAATTAATTCTTTAACAGAACATCTTAAGATCCATAAAAAAGATCACCATTCAAGAAGAGGTCTATTTAAAATGATTGGTCAAAGAAGAGGGTTGTTAAACTATTTACAGAAAAATGATATCGAAAGATATCGTACATTAATTGAAAAACTAGGTATTAGAGGCTAATAAGAGCGGGGATATCTCCCGCTCTATTGATTTATTTAGTGTTTTTAATTAGTAATAGGTTATAATATTAATAGATTATAGTAATAAAAGGAGGTATGACATGATAAAACAGTTTCAGTATATCTTAGCTGGTAGAAACCTTGTAGTGACTATTGGAAAAGTTGCTGAACAAGCCAACGGCGCTTGTTTATTGCAGTATGGAGATACTGTTGTATTAGTTACAGCTACAGCATCTAAAGAACCTAGGGAAGGAATTGATTTCTTTCCATTAAGTGTTGATTTTGAAGAAAAATTATATGCTGTAGGGAAAATCCCAGGAGGGTTTATTAAAAGAGAAGGCAGACCAAGTGAGAAAGCAATATTGACATCTAGGTTGATTGATAGACCTATTAGACCTCTTTTCCCTGATGGGTATAGGAATGATGTACAAGTCATAGCAACTGTATTGTCTGTAGATCAAGATTGTACTCCAGATCTAGTTGCCATGATAGGTTCTTCTATAGCCTTATCTATTTCTGATATCCCATTTGATGGACCAACAGGTTCAGTGTTAGTAGGATTAGTTAATGGAGAGTTTATAATAAACCCTAATGCTGAAGAAAGAGATAAATCAGAAATGCATTTAGTAGTTTCAGGAACCAAGGACGCTATAATGATGGTTGAAGCAGGTGCTAATGAATTACCTGAAGCAACTATGCTAGAAGGTATATTAAGAGCTCATGAAGAAATAAAGGGGATTTGTAAATTTATCGAAGGTATAAAAGAAGAAGTAGGTAAAGAAAAACAAGAGTATATAACTTTCAAAGCAGATGAACAAATAGAAAAGTTGGTAAGAGAATATGCTTCGGAAAAACTTATTAATGCTATTCAAACTGTTGAAAAGCAAGAGAGAGAAGAAAACATTGAAAAGGTAAGGCAAGAAACAATAGAAAATTTTATTGAAAACTATCCTGATAATGAAAAAGATATCAATGAAGTACTTGATGATATTACAAAAGAAGAGGTTAGGAGACTAATAATAGAAGAAGGCATTAGACCAGATAATAGAAAACCCGATGAAATACGACCTATAACCTGTGAGGTAGGATTACTACCTAGAACACATGGCTCTGGTTTATTTAAGAGAGGTCAAACTCAAGTTTTAACAGTTGCAACTTTAGGTGCCTCTAGCGATGTTCAAATAATTGATGGACTTAGTGAAGAAGAATCAAAAAGATATATGCATCATTATAATTTCCCTCCTTATAGTGTTGGGGATACTAAGGTACTAAGAGGACCAGGAAGACGTGAAATAGGACACGGTGCCTTAGCTGAAAGAGCATTAGAACCTGTAATACCAAGTGAAGAAGAATTTCCGTATACAATAAGACTGGTATCGGAAGTATTAAGCTCTAACGGTTCAAGCTCCCAGGCTAGTGTTTGCGGCAGTACATTAGCATTATTGGATGCGGGAGTACCTATAAAAGCACCTGTAGCTGGTATAGCAATGGGACTTATTAAATCCGATGATAAAGTGTCAATTTTAACAGATATTCAAGGCTTAGAAGACCATTTAGGCGATATGGATTTTAAAGTTGCAGGAACTGAAAAAGGTGTTACAGCAATACAGATGGATATTAAAATTTCTGGTATCAATAGACCGATTTTGGAGGAAGCATTATCCAGAGCTAGAAAAGGCAGATTATTTATTTTAAACAAGATGAGCGAAGCCATTTCCGCACCAAGAAAAGAATTATCACCTTATGCTCCAAGAATATTCACTATGCAAGTTCACCCCGATAAAATAAGAGATATTATTGGGCCAGGGGGTAAGACGATCAATAAGATAATAGACGAAACAGGTGTAAAAATAGACATAGATGATAATGGAAAGGTGTCAATAGCTTCAGATAATATTCAAAATGGAGAAAAAGCTATAGATTTAATTAATAAAATAATAAAGGATGTAGAAGTTGGAGAGTTTTACATGGGCAAAGTCATAAGAATAGTACCTTTTGGAGCTTTTGTTGAAATTCTCAATGGCAAAGAAGGTTTAGTTCATATTTCAAATATTTCTCATGAAAGAATCAATAAAGTTGAAGATGTATTGCATATTGGTGATGAAATATTAGTTAAAGTAATCGACATAGATAACCAAGGTAGAATCAATTTATCAAGAAAGGCTGCTTTACCAAAAGAAGATAAAAATTCAAAAGATGAAAATAAGGGATAAAAACATGAACCAAAAAAAGGTTCATGTTTTTAATTTTGGATAAATATATGATAAACTATAATAATTGAATATATTTTCTTGTTTCCCTGAATATATATAATGATAGAAGAATATTTGGGGGGATAACTATGAAAATATTAATTATGAACAAAAAAACTATTTTTATATTATTGGCCATATTAGTAATTGCTTTAATTCTTATCTTTTTTATATCTTTTTATAATAAAGTAGATGAAACTTTTAATATGGATATTTATTATAAAGGAAATATAGATGAAAAGACAGTAGCATTTGCTTGTAATGTAGATTGGGGCAATGAATATATTGAGCCTATGTTAGAAATTTTCAAAGATAAAGATATAAAGATAACTTTTTTTGTTACTGGTTTATGGGCAGAAAAATATCCAGAACTATTAAAAAGCATATATGAACATGGACATGAGATTGGTAATCATGGATATAAACATATTGATTATGATAAATTAAGTTATGAAAGGAATAAGGAAGAAATTATAAAAGCTCATAATATTATCCACGATGTTTTAGGAATAGAATCCATTTACTTTGCACCTCCATCTGGGGCATATAATGATAATACTATTAAGGCTGCAAAAGATTTAAATTATGATATAATTATGTGGAGCATTGATACTATTGATTGGAGAGAAGATAGCAATAAAGAAAAAATAATAGATAGGGTAACAAGTAAAATAGATAATTCTGCAATTGTATTAATGCATCCTACAGGAGAAACGGTAAAGGCTTTACCAGAAATTATATCTTATCTATATGAAAATGGATATAAAATTGGTACAATAAGTGATGTAGTAAAATAATACTATTATATTTAGGAGGGAAAAATGTATTTTAAAGATAAATTAAATAATGGCATTAGAGTTGTCATGGAAGAAATTCCATATGTCAACTCTGTTTCAATTGGAATGATAATAAACAATGGTTCAGTAAATGAGGACAAGCATTTAAATGGAGTTTCTCATTTTATAGAACATATGCTTTTTAAGGGAACTATAAATAGGACGGCAAAAGCTTTAGCCGAATCTATAGATAATATTGGAGGTCAAATTAATGCCTTTACTGGTAGTGAATATACCTGTTTTTATGTTAAGGTATTAGATAACCATCTGCCAATTGCAATTGAAATATTATCTGATATGTTAAATAATTCAAAATTTGACCATAATGATATAGAAAAAGAAAAAGGAGTAATCTCTGAGGAAATAAATATGTACTTGGATTCACCAGAAGATATAGTTTATGATGTTTTAAGTGAAATTATGTTTGAGAATACGCCTCTAGCATTACCTGTTCTAGGTTCCTATGAAACAGTAAACAACCTAAATAGAGAAATGATTTTAGAATATTATAAAAAACATTACACTTCGGAAAATATAGTTATTTCAGTTGTTGGAAATCTTGATTCTAAAGATACCATGAGTATGCTAAATGAACATTTCTATAAAAGTAATATAAATGACAATGACAATCCTTCTAGAAATAATACCCCTCTCCTAAGTCAAAAAATAAGATCTCAATTAAAGGAAACTGAACAGCTAAACTTTTGTTTAGGCATGGAGGGAGTTAAAAGAGGCTCGGACGATATATACTCATTATTAGTAATGAATAACATATTTGGTGGTAGTATGAGTTCTAGACTATTTCAGAAAATTAGGGAAGAAAAAGGATTGGTGTATTCTGTTTATTCTCATCCTACTTCTTTTAAAGATATTGGTACATTTACAATATACGCTGGTTTAAATTCAGATCAAGTTATAAATGTAGCTAAGCTTATAGAAGAAGATATTGAAGATTTAAGGAAAAACTTAATTACTAAAGACGAGCTGGAAAAATCTAAAGAGCAGCTAAAGGGTAATTATATATTAGGTATGGAAAGCACTTTTAGTAGAATGTTCGATATAGGAAAGTCCGAACTACTTTTTGGAAAAATTTTATCTCCTGAGGATGTTTTAGAAAAAATAGACAAGGTTAGGATGGAGGATATAGAGAGAATAATTTTCTCTACATTTAATAAAGATAAGTATAATATTGCTTATGTTGGTAATATTCCAAACTCTAAAAAAACTAATGAATGCTTAAAAGAAATATTTTTTAATTAAGGTGATACTATGAAAATAAAGATTGTAAATAAGAGCCTCTTTCCACTTCCAAGTTATAGAACTTCAGGGTCTTCAGGGATAGATCTATATGCAAATATTGATGAGTCAATGATACTTAAACCTTTAGAGAGAAAATTGATCCCGACAGGTTTGTATTTATCTATACCTGAAGGATATGAAGGGCAAATAAGGGCTAGAAGTGGATTGGCATTAAAACATGGTATTTCTTTAGCTAATGGCATTGGCACTATAGATAGCGATTATAGAGGAGAAGTAGGAGTTATACTAGTAAATTTGAGTCAAGATGAATATGTAGTGAATAGGGGCGATAGGATCGCCCAACTGGTATTTATTAAATACGAAAAAGTTGAATTCTGTGAAGTAGAAAATTTAGATAATACTAACAGAGGTCCTGGTGGTTTTGGACATACAGGATATTAAATAAATATAAAATGTTATCATATCTGACCTTATCATAAATGATAACACATAAAATATTAAAAAAATCATATAATTAAATAATCATAAAAAAGGGGATGATATGATGATGTTAAGTGAACTTGGAGGAAAAGAAATAGTTAACTTAAATAATGGAGAAAGATTAGGTATAATTGCTGATTCTGATATTATAGTGGATGAAAAAACAGGTAAAATAATTACATTATTAGTACCTGAGCGTAAGCTTCAATTTATGCTTTTTAAAGAAAGTGAAGATATTGAAATACCTTGGCACACTATCAGAAAAATAGGTAATGATATGGTTATTGTTGAATTAGAAATATTTTAATATACTCACATTGTAATGTTATAAACCATAATATAAACTATAGATAAAATACTAGAGGTGATATACGTAAATGAAAACAATAGTTCAAAAATTTGGGGGTACATCCGTATCCTCTAAGGAAAGTAGAGATAAAGTATCGGATAAAATTATTGAAAAATACAATGAAGGGTATAGGGTAGTAGTGGTAGTATCTGCAATGGGCAGAAAAGGGGATCCTTATGCAACAGATACCTTACTTGATCTAATAAATCCAAAAATCATAACTAATAAAGAAATAGATCTTTTAATATCTTGCGGAGAAATAATTTCTGCTGTAGTCTTATCAAATCATCTTTATGAAAGAGGCCTTAAAGCAGCAGTTCTAACTGGGTCTCAAGCTGGAATTTTAACTAATAATAACTTTGGAAATGCTGAAATAATAAATGTAGATTCAAAAAATATTATGAAATATCTTGATGAGCACAGAATAGTAATTGTAGCTGGCTTTCAAGGAAGCAATGAAAATGGTGAAATCACGACTTTAGGGCGTGGAGGAAGTGATATCTCCGCAGTAGCTATAGGCAGTGCTATTGATTGTGAACAAGTGGAGATATTTACCGATGTAGATGGTATTATGACTGCAGACCCTAATATAGTGCCAAATGCTAAGGTGTTAAAAAAAATGTGCTATTCTGAAGTTTATCAATTAGCAGAAGATGGAGCGAAGGTTATTCACCCAAGGGCTGTAGAAATGGCGCAGCAATTTAATATTCCTTTAATAATTAAAAATACCTACAGTAATAGTGAAGGAACATCTGTTGAAGAGGTAAATGTAAATTTTCTTAATAATAGAAAAGAACTATTTAATGAAAAAATAGTCACCGCTATAACTTATAAAAAGGGTAGAGTTCAAATAATCATTTCATTAAATGACGATGAAGATGAATATAAAATAGATAAGTTAATGGAAGAAATTACTTCAAATCATATTAGTTTAGATTTAATCAACTTTTTAGTTGATAAAAAAATATTCACAATAAGCAAAGAAGATAAAGAGAAGATCACTACTATATTAGAAAGAGAAGATCTAGATTACAAAATTATTGAAAATTGTTGTAAAATCAGTGCAATTGGATATAAAATGAGAGGAGTTCCAGGAGTAATGGCTAGGATTGTAAAGGCTTTATCAAAAGAAAATATAAAAATTCTTCAGACCTCAGACTCCTATAATACTATTTGGTGTTTAATTAAAGAAGAAGATACTGATAAAGCTTTAACATCTCTCCATAAAGAGTTTAGATTATTTGAATAGAATTTGACACAAGGGGACAATTCTCTTGTGTCATTTTATTTATGATAAGTTTATAAGTATAAAGCTCCTTCATATTGTACTAATTCTAGCATATTATTAGAAGAATAGTGAAAACTATAATAGAAATAATACTAAAGAATATGGAGGTAATGCATTGGATAAGGATACAGATAATAAAAAAAATGATGATATAATTGAAGATATAAAAGAAATGGGTGTGTCAAATACACCAAATTTTGAGAACCCTATTCAATTTTTAACTATAATTGGAGAAATTGAAGGACACAGCTTATCTCCTTCTGATAAGAAAACAACTAAATATGAACATATAATACCAATCCTAATAGCGGCTGAGCAAAATCCTAAAACAAAAGGAATATTTGTTATATTAAATACTGTAGGTGGAGATGTGGAAGCTGGCTTAGCATTGGCGGAAATGTTAAACACAATAGATAAACCAAAAGTGTCATTAGTATTAGGTGGAGGTCATAGCATTGGTGTGCCTTTGGCTACTGCATCAGACTATTCATTTATCGTACCTACTGCTACTATGACAATCCATCCAATAAGAACCACTGGATTAGTCATTGGAGTACCTCAAACCTATAGATATTTTGAAAAGATGCAGCAAAGGATAATAGATTTTATATTAAGAACATCTGATATAGATAGAAAAACATTAAAAGAACTTATGTATTCTACTGACGAATTAGCTAATGATGTAGGCACTATTCTTATTGGAAAAGAAGCAGTTGATTATGGATTAATTGATGAGGTAGGAGGATTTAGTGATGCATTAAAGAAATTGCATTCTCTAATGGACTAGAAATATAAATAGTATAACATTTTAAATTATGCTATAATAACATGAGAATAATTAAATAACAAGGGGGGATTAACTTGACATTAGTTCAAGCTATTATTTTAGGTATCTTTCAAGGAATTGCAGAATTTTTACCTATTAGCAGTTCAGGCCATTTAGTATTATTGCAAAATATTTTTGGAATTAAAGAAGGAAATTTATTTTTCACGGAAATGCTTCATTTTGGCACTCTTATTTCAATAGTAATAGTTTATTTTAATGATATAATAAGAATAATAGTTGAGTTTTTTAAAATGCTTGGAAATGGTATTAAAAATAAAAAATTCAAAATAACCAATGGATATCAAAAATTAGGATTACTTATTATTATCGGTAGTATTCCTACAGCAATAATTGCATTTTTGTTTGAAGATTTTTTCGTAAGTCTTTATTCATCCTCTTTACTACCCATAGGTATAGCTTTTTTAGTAACTGGTGTTTTACTATGGATTGCAAATAATAAATCCCATGGGAATAAGAATGTCAAAACCATGACATTTTTAGATTCAATAGTTATTGGTACTTTTCAAGGTATCGCAATAATACCTGGTATTTCCAGATCAGGCTCTACTATCGTAGGAGCACTTTTTAGAGGCTTAGATAGATCTTTAGCTACTGAGTTTTCATTTTTGCTTGCATTACCTGCAACTTTTGGAGCTGGGCTATTAGGTATAATTGATGTAGTTAAAACTGATAGTGAGATGGCTTTTACCATGCCCCTATTAGTAGGAGTTGCATTGTCGGCCATAGTAGGAATATTTGCAATTAAATTTTTAATTAAAATACTTAAGAAGGATAAGTTATATTATTTTTCTTATTATTTATGGGCAATAGGTATTATTACTATAATATTTCATTTTGTTAAGTAAAGAGGATTTTTATATATTATATAGAATTTGTTCAAAGGGTGATCTTCTTGGGTAAAAAAACGAAAAAGAAAAGCAAAGAATATAATAGAGAAATATTAGGCATAATTATTATTTCATTCGGTGTTCTCTCAGCAATTAGTTTGCTTAGCTATAAAACTGGAATTATAGGGGTATTTTTAAGAAATATCTACTTCACTCTCATGGGCTTTGGGGGGTACATATTTCCTTTAATTATTATATCTATAGGCCTATTGTTCATAATCAATAAACTTGACATAAATGAGGATAAAAAGTCTATTTATCTTCTTATTTTATTTCTTTGTTTCTTAACTCTAATAGGTATAAAAAATCAAAGTTCAAAAAGTTTTACCATGAACATTGCCCATTCTTTAGAATTGAGTAAAAAAGGCCTAGGAGGAGGAATTATTGGTGCAATATTTAGCTATGCATTCCTTAAATTATTTGGCTCTATAGGTTCCTATATAATTATTTCATTTATTATCTTTGTTTCAGTTTTACTTTTTACAGAGGTTAAAATTAAGGATATTTTTAAAAAAAGGCGAATAAAAATCAAGGTGGAAAATAACTCTCACCCAATATTGAACAAAAATGCAGATATAAAAAAGAATACTCAAGATAAATTCGTTGAAAATAAAAATAAAGAAATAATAATTCATGATTATACTAAAAATAAAAAAGAAGGAAAAAATAAAGATATAATTACAAAAGATAAAATGATTATCAATAATAAAAACAATATAATAGCTAATTATAGTTTACCTTCTTTAGACTTGTTAAACGACCCTATTAAACAAGATATTAACGATAAAAAAGACATTTTAAATAATGCAAGAATAATTGATGAGACTATGAAAAACTTTGGCATTAACGCTGCAATTGTTCAAATCAATAAAGGTCCATCTATTACATGTTATGAATTACAGCCTGCTCCAGGGGTAAAGGTAAGTAGAATTGTAAGCCTATCAGATGATTTAGCATTAAATCTGGCAACTTCAGATATTAGAATTGAAGCACCTATACCTGGTAAAGCTGCAGTGGGTATAGAGGTTCCTAACAAAACTAAAGATAATGTAAGCTTAAAGGAGATATTACAATCAGATGAATATATATCTTCAGATAGCAAATTACCTTTAGCATTAGGAAAAGACATATCTGGCAAACCAATTGTATCTACTATTGATAAAATGCCTCATTTGCTGATTGCAGGAGCTACAGGTTCTGGTAAATCAGTTTGTATAAATGCTATAATAATAAGCATACTATTTAAGGCTCATCCTAAGGATGTTAAACTTTTACTTATAGATCCAAAGGTAGTTGAATTGAGCATATATAATGGTATACCACATTTATTAATTCCGGTAGTTACTGAGCCCAAGAAAGCTGCTTCTGCTCTTAATTGGGCTGTTGATGAAATGGGAAAAAGGTATAAGTTGTTTGCAAAAAACAATGTAAGGGATATAACCTCTTATAACGATAAATTGAAAAATAATGAGGATGAAAAACTATCTAAGATAGTTATCATTATAGACGAGTTAGCCGACTTAATGATGGTAGCCGCTCAAGAAATCGAAGATTATATATGTAGATTGGCGCAAATGGCAAGAGCTGCAGGAATTTATTTAATAGTGGCTACTCAAAGGCCTTCTGTTGATGTTATAACTGGTATTATCAAAGCTAATATACCTTCCAGAATATCTTTTGCTGTATCTTCCCAAGTTGATTCAAGGACCATATTAGATATGTCAGGGGCAGAAAAGTTACTAGGAAAAGGTGATATGCTTTTTTATCCTTCAAGTTATTCAAAACCTATTCGTATTCAAGGTGCATTTATAAGTGATGGGGAAGTTGAAAGGGTCGTAGATTATTTAAAATCACAAAATATAACCGAGTATGATGATAGTATTATGGAAAGTATCCAAAATGATATAGAAATAACAAATATCATGGATAATACAGATGAACTATTTCCAGAAGCAATTAATTTAGTGGTAGAAGAAGGACAGGCTTCTATTTCTCTATTACAAAGAAAATTAAAAGTTGGATATGCAAGGGCAGCAAGAATTGTTGACGAAATGGAAGAAAAAGGTATTGTAGGTGGATACGAAGGCAGCAAACCAAGAAAAGTATTAATATCAAAAGATGATTTAGATTCATATTTAAGGAGCGATAATTAATGGCAATAAAAAATGTATCTATAGTAACATTAGGTTGTTCAAAAAATGAAATTGACTCAGAATTAATGATGAGTATTTTGAAAGATAATAATTATAAAATCACTAATTCATTAGAGAATTCAGAAATAATAATTGTAAATACCTGTGGCTTTATAAATGATGCAAAAGAAGAATCTATAGAAACCATATGGGAAATGGTTAGGTATAAAAAGGAAGGTAAATGTAAATACCTTATACTTGCTGGATGCTTAGCACAAAGATATTCTAAAGAACTATTAGAAGAAATTGAAGAAGTAGACGCTATAATTGGCACTGGAAATATAAAGAATATAATTAGCACAATTGAGGAACTTGAAAGAGGCGGGAGGAGATTAAAAGCAGTAGAAGATATAAATACAGATTATATCGAAGGAGTTAATAGGTTAAGTTTTAGGCCTACAGAATATGTGAGGATATCAGAAGGTTGTAACAACTTTTGCACTTACTGTATTATACCTTCATTAAGAGGTAAACATAGAAGTAGAAAGATGGAAGATATAATCAAAGAGGTAGAATACCTTTCTGAAAATGGAGTTACTGAAGTAATCTTAATTGGACAAAATACAACGGATTACGGTATAGATTTATATGGTGAATATAAATTATATGAGCTTCTAAATAGACTAAATAAAATAGAAAAGTTAAAATGGATTAGGCTTCTCTATTTATATCCAGATAATATTACAGATGAATTAATCTATTCAATTAAGAGCAATGAAAAGGTTGTAAAATATTTAGATATACCTTTACAACATGTAAGCAATCAAATATTAAAAAAGATGAATAGAAAGACATCTAAGGAGGATATTATAAATTTAATAGTCAAATTGAGAACGGAAATTCCTAACATAGTAATAAGAACGACTTTTATAGTAGGATTTCCTGGCGAAGAAAAAACTCATTTTGAAGAGTTGTATGATTTTATTAAGGAGATAAGATTTGATAGAGTAGGGGTATTTACTTACTCTAGGGAAGAAGGTACTCCAGCATATGATTTTGCCAATCAGGTAGATGAAGATATGAAAGAGGATAGAAGGAATAAAATAATGGAATTGCAGCAAGGTATATCCTATTCATTGAATAGAGAAAAAATAGGAAATTTCTACTTGGCTTTAATAGAAGATATATATGAGGAGGGTATCTATATAGGGAGAACTTATATGGATAGTCCTGATATAGATGGAATTGTGTATATCAAATCTAATGAAAATCTTGAATTAGGTCAATATGTTAATGTAAAGATAATCGATAGTTTAGAGTATGATTTGATAGGAGAGATAACAAATGAATTTACCAAATAAGATAACTTTAGCTCGTGTGTTATTAATTCCCATATTTATGATTGTGCTTCTTTCTAATTTCCCTAATAGCAGTTATATTGCTGCATTAATATTTACAATAGCTTCAGCTACTGATGGCTTAGACGGTTATATTGCAAGGAGTAGAAATCAAGTTACCACTTTTGGAAAATTCGTTGATCCTTTAGCAGATAAACTTTTGGTTTCTACAGCTTTAATTTGTATGATTCAATTAGGAAAAGTGCCTGCTTGGATTGTAGTAATAATAATTGCAAGGGAGTTTACCATAACAGGCTTTAGAATTATTGCTGCCTCAGAGGGAATAACTATAGCTGCAAGCCCTCTCGGGAAGATTAAAACCATCACACAGTTAATAGCTATAATTGCAATACTAATAAATAATTATCCTTTTAGACTTATTAATTTCCCATTTGATAGAGTTATGTTGTATCTTGCATTGATATTTACAGTTATTTCTGGGGTAGATTATATATACAGAAACAAAGAAGTGTTAAAAACAGGTGAAAAATAATAGAGGTGAATATAAGTGATAGGAGAAGTAATATCCGTTGGGACAGAGATAATATTAGGAAGTACTTTAAATACAAACACATATTATATTACTCAACGATTGGCTGAAATTGGAATAGATGTTTTATTTCATACTTCTGTAGTAGATGATTCAAAATTATTAAAGGATGTAATAAATGTTGGACTTAATAGAGCCGATATTTTAATATTTACTGGGGGACTTGGACCTACGGCAGATGACATGACTAAGGAAGTTGTAAGTGAGACTTTAGGACTTGAGCTTAAATTGGATAAGGATATGGAATGTAATATAAAAAAATATTTTGATAAAATGAATGGATCTATGCCTTCAAACAATACCAAACAGGCTTATAAACCTAAAGGAAGTCAATTTCTGACAAATGAAATGGGCACTGCTCCAGGAATCTACATTGAATGGAATGGAAAAATTTTAATTTTGCTTCCTGGACCTCCAAAAGAGATGAAGTTTATGTTTGATAAATATGCAATACCTTTAATAAAGCAAGATTATACTATAAAAATTAAAACCATAAATACTATAGGCATTGGTGAATCAAAACTTGAAACAGTATTAAAAGATATTATTCAAGGACAAGAAAATCCTACTATAGCCACCTATGCAAAAGAGGGAAAAGTGGATATAAAAGTAGTAGCAAGAGGCAGCGATGAAAAAAAAGTAGATAAATTATTAAATGAAATAATTGAAAAGATAGATGGAAAAATACATAAGTATATCTATAGTTATAATGATGAATCCATTGAAGAAGTGGTATATAAAAAATTGAAAGCTAATAATATGAAAATAGCTTTTTGTGAGTCCTGCACTGGAGGACTTATATCAAGTCGATTCACTAGCATACCAGGTGTGTCTGAAGTATTCGATAGGGGGATTGTAACCTACAGCAATAGAGCTAAAGTAGAAGAACTAGGCGTTAAAAAAAATACATTAGATAAATATGGAGCAGTAAGTGAACAAGTTGCTTTAGAGATGGCCACTGGGCTTTTAAATAAGGCTGGGGTAGATATAGCCTTGTCTACAACGGGTTTGGCTGGTCCATCTGGTGGAACGGAAGATAAACCAGTAGGATTAGTTTATATAGGCATTGCAGCAAAAAATCATAGTTTTGTCTTTAAATCAGTGTTTAGTGGTGATAGATTATCAATACAAAATAGGGCTGCTTTAAAAGCCTTTGATGAACTAAGAAAAATTATATAAAGATTTGTTCAGAATGCTGAATTATTGTTTGACTAAACTATGAAAGTATTATACAATTATAGTAGAACTCGTGTTCGAATATATAAAGGGTGGTGAATCCAGTTTAACTGGGAAAATTATGGCTGATATGAATGAAAAAAAGAAAGCTTTAGATATGGCTATGAGTCAAATTGAAAAACAATTTGGCAAAGGGTCTGTAATGAGATTAGGTGATGCTCCTATTGGGAATATTGATGTTATACCAACCGGTTCTTTGGATTTAGATATAGCATTAGGTATAGGTGGAGTACCACGGGGACGAATAATAGAAATCTACGGACCAGAATCTTCAGGTAAAACAACTGTAGCGTTGCATATAATTGCAGAAGCACAAAAAGAAGAAGGTATAGCAGCCTTTATAGATGCTGAACATGCATTAGATCCAAGCTATGCACAAAAGTTGGGTGTAGATATTGACAATCTTATAGTATCCCAACCTGATACTGGAGAACAGGGTTTAGAGATTGCAGAAGCTTTAGTGAGAAGCGGAGCAGTTGAGGTTGTTGTAGTGGATTCAGTTGCAGCTCTTGTACCAAAGGCAGAAATAGAAGGAGAAATGGGAGACAGCCATGTGGGTTTACAAGCAAGGTTGATGTCTCAAGCTCTAAGAAAATTAGCTGGAGCAATTAACAAATCAAATACCACTGTAATCTTTATTAATCAATTAAGGGAAAAAGTTGGTATTATGTTTGGTAATCCTGAAACTACAACTGGAGGTAGAGCTTTAAAATTCTATTCTAGCATAAGATTAGATGTAAGAAGGATTGACTCAATTAAACAAGGTGAAGATATTATTGGTAATAGGACTAGAGTAAAAGTTGTTAAAAATAAAGTTGCACCTCCATTTAAGCAAGCAGAATTTGATATTATGTATGGCCTTGGAATATCCAAAGAAGGTAGTATTTTAGATACTGGAGTTAATGCAGAAGTTATTAACAAGTCGGGTTCTTGGTATAGCTATGGAGAACATAGACTTGGACAAGGCCGGGAAAACGCGAAGGAATTTTTAAAAGAAAATCCTGATATTTCTCTTGAAATAGAAACTAAAGTTAGAGAAAAATTTGGTTTAACTCCTCAAAATAAAGATTCAGTTGAAAAACAGGATAAAGATACGGAAAAGAAAACTAAATAAACCTCCTTATTAATAAGGAGGTTTATTTATAGGGAGTGTTTATATTTGAGATTATTATTTTTAACGGATACACATATAAGAGGAACTACCCCTAAAAATAGAAAAGATAATTTGCCAGAAACATTAGAAAATAAACTTAAGGAAATTGGAGAAATTATTGAAAATTATGATATAGACTATGTGTTACACGGGGGAGACTTATTTGATAGACCAGATATCTCGGTTTCCGTGGTTGGAAATTTTGCCTCAATATTAAATAATATTAAAGTTCCCATATATATTGTATGTGGCAATCATGATATATATGGGCATAATCCGGATACTATAAACAGAACAATGCTCGGTTTATTAAATACATTAAATGTAGTAAGAATAATTAATAAGGGAGAAAACATATACTTAAATAAAAATGGTATAAAGGTTCAGTTAACGGGTCAGCCCTATACATTTAATATAGATGATGAATTGAATAGATCTAACTATATTGTTAAAGATGTTCCTAAAGATGTGGACTATGCCATTCATATGGTACATGGTATGCTATTAAACAAGCCTTTTATTAGGGGAATACCCTATACATTAATAGATGATATTAAAGATACCGAAGCCGATATTACATTGGCAGGCCATTATCATTCTGGTTTTGGAATAATCAATACCAATGGAAAATATTTTGTAAACCCAGGAAGTTTAATAAGGGTTACCAATAGCCTAACAGAAATTGAACGAATGCCAAAGGTAGTAATAATTGACTTAAATGAAAATATCAATATTGAACTTATTGAATTAAAAGTTGCCGCTCAAGGTAAAGATGTCTTAGATCGAAAAGAAATAGAGAATCATATTTTTAAGTCTGAAAGATTATTTGAATTTAAGCAATCAATAGATACAGCCGTGAATTTTGAAAAACTAGAAATAAATGAAATTTTGATGGAAGTTTCTAATGCAGAAGGAGTTTCAGAAGATGTAAAGGAAGAAGCTTTAAAACGTATAGCTCTTTCTCAGATGAAGGAATTAGGAGATGAGTTATAATATGAAATACATAAAGAAGGTAATTATAGAAAATTTCCAATCCCATAAACATACAGAAATTGAATTTGATCAATACTTAAATGTAATAGTAGGACCATCAGATCATGGCAAAAGTGCTATTATAAGAGCATTAAAATGGGCTTTGTTTAATGAGCCTTCTGGAGATTTTTTCATCAGAGAAGGGGAAAAGGAATGTAGCGTCACTGTTATATTTAATGATAATACTAAAGTAAAAAGGTTTAGAAGTAAAAGCAAAAATGCCTATTATTTATATGATGAAGATGGCAATGAAACAGTATTTGAGGGATTTGGTATCACCGTACCTAATGAAGTTGTAGAAAAAACTTCTATGAGAAAAATATCATTAGATGGTAATCAAACAAGTTCCATTAATATTGGAGAACAATTAGAAGGCCCGTTTTTACTTTCAGAAAAAAGTGCTACCAGAGCTAATGCAATTGGAAGACTTGTTGGCGTTCATATAGTCGATGATGCATTGAAAGATACTTTAAAGGATATTAGAAATTTGAATATTAAGAAGAAAAATCATGAAGAAACTCTAGATAGTTTGCAGAAAAGTTTAAAAGAATACGATTATTTAACCAATTTAATAGAAAAAGCCAATAAATTAGAGGGGCTAAAAGATACTATCCATAATAAACAAATAAGATTGGATAAATTAACTCAAATATTAGTAGATTTAAACAAAATATATAAAGAAATAAAATTGTCAGAAGAATATCTTGAAAAGCTTAAAAACCTTTATAAGGTTATTGAAATAGAAAAAGAATTAAATAATAAAATTAACAATTTTAATTATATTAACAATAAGTATAAAAGGTTAGTACAGGTAAGAAATCAAATTAGGGGAGATAATGAATTGCTTGAATCTCTTAAAGAAATCCATAACACTGAAAATATTATAGATACTATAAATATTGATTATACAAGACTGCTTAAATTGAACAAACTTAGTAAAAATTATAATTATCTTATAAGTAGCATTGAAAACAATAAAATGGTACTATCAAAATTACAAGAAATTTCTAATGTAGAAATGAATATTAATTTAATAGAAAAAGATTATTTAAAGCTTGCAGATCTATTAAATTTAAAATATAAACTAGATAGTATAAATAAAAGCTTATCTATTGGCTCAGTTTATATTGATAGATTGGCTAATATTGAAAAAGTCTTCGGTATACAAAATTCATTAGAGACTAAAAACAGTACATTAAAGAATTTAGTATATTTTAAAGAAAAGTATGATAGCATCATAGCCAAAAAATCAGGTTTAGAAAAAGACCTATTAAATATAAATAATAATTTGGATGAACAATTAACTCGATATAAATTTATTTTAACTAAGATAGAGGTATGCCCTTTATGTTTTAGTAAAATTGATAGTTCAAAGATAGACGAAATTATCAATAGCTACAAATAAGGAGGAAAAGAATTTATGGATTATGAAAAAGAATTAAACCTTTTAAAGGATAACTTAGATAAGGCCAAAAGTTTAAAATACAAAGCTGAAGCAAGGTTAGAACAGCTTAATAGCCAAAAACAAGAAATAGTTAAAGAATTAAATAACTTAGGCGTAAATCCTGAAGATTTGGAAAAGGAAATTAACAAACTAAAATCTGAAATTGATAAATTATTTTTAGAAGCTAATAGTTTGTTACCAAAAGATATTTTAGAAAAGAAGTGATAAAATGATAAAAAACTATGAGGACTTAGACAATTATATATCACAACTTAAATCCTATATTTCCAAGGAAGAAGGTAAAAAAGAAAAGATAATTGAACAAATTGAAGAAAATAAACAGTCTATAAAAGATATTCAATCAGAAACAGATTTAATAGAAAAGGTTAGCGTGCTTTTACAGAGAACCTCGGAGTTTGCTAGAAACCAAGCCAAAGTTCAAATTGAATCTTTAGTAACAAATTGTTTGCAGTATATCTTTGATAATAATATTGAATTTAAAATTGAAATCGAGGAACTATATGGTAAGGCTAATGCTGAATTTTATGTGATTACAAAAGCAGATGATATGATAATAAAAACAAAGCCTGAACAATCAAGAGGTGGCGGGGTTGTGGATATTATATCCTTAGCATTGCGTATATCTTTTCTTGAAGTTCATAAACCTAAGATAGAAGGACCACTTATTTTGGATGAACCTGCTAAACATGTTAGCGAGGATTATATATTTAATGTGGCAGATTTTTTGAAAAGGACATCAGAAATGTTTGATAGACAAATTATAATGGTGACTCATAATAATCATCTTTCATCTATTGGTACAAATGCATATAGAGTCTATATGAAAGGTACAGAAAGCTATTTAGAGAAGATAACCTCAAGCTAGTGGAATCCCTGACCCTAAACTAATCCACTTGACATATTTATGAAAAAGTAATAAAATAAAATCGTACTTAGCTATACAAAAGTATATGTGTAGACTCTATAAGCCGAGACTACTCGGTTTATATTTTTGTTCAATGCTTTATTTAAAAGAATATGTAGTATGAAACTTGAAAACTAAATAGAATTGGAGGTGCATCGTTATTGAACTAATAAAAATAATTATAGGTACTTTTATTGGTATTATTATTGGTTTTTATATAAGAAAAACCATAGCTGAAGGAAAAATTAAAAATGCTGAAGAATTAGCAAAAAAAATTATTGAAGATGCAAATAGGGATGCTGAGACAAATAAAAAAGAACTTCTATTGGAAGCAAAAGAAGAAATTCATCGAATAAGAACTGAGAATGAAAAAGAAAATAGGGAAAGAAGATCTGAAATCCAGAAGTTAGAGAGACGTCTCTTAAATAAGGAAGAATCCATTGATAGAAAGAGTGAATCTCTTGAAAAGAAAGAAGAACTTCTTGCTAAAAGATCAAAAGAATTAGATGAAAAAGAAACTCGTATTGATGAATTATATAGTGAGCAAGTTGAAGAACTAGAAAGGCTTTCAGGTTTAACCTCTGATGAGGCTAAGGAACTATTGTTAAATGATATTAGAAAAGAAATTTCTCATGAATCAGCTTTGATGATTAAAGAAGCGGAAAACAAGTCAAAAGAGGAAGCTGAAAAGAAAGCAAGGGAAATTATTTCATGCGCAATTCAAAAATGTGCCGCCGATCATGTAACAGAATCAACAGTAACTGTTGTTGCTTTGCCAAACGATGAAATGAAAGGCAGGATAATTGGTAGGGAAGGCAGAAATATTCGAACCCTTGAAACTCTAACGGGAATTGATTTAATAATAGATGATACTCCAGAGGCTGTAGTATTATCAGGATTTGACCCTATTAGGAGAGAAGTTGCAAGGATTGCCTTAGAAAAATTAATTGTAGATGGAAGAATACATCCAGCAAGAATTGAAGAAATGGTTGAAAAAGCTAAGAAAGAAGTTGAAAATACTATTAGAGAAGAAGGAGAGCAAGCAGCCTTTGAAACCGGAATTCATGGTCTTCATACAGAGTTAATAAAACTACTAGGTAGATTAAAATATAGAACAAGTTACGGTCAAAATGTGCTTAGACATTCTGTTGAAGTTGCTCATCTAGCTGGAGTTATGGCAGCAGAGTTAGGTGCAGATGTAAAAGTAGCAAAAAGAGCCGGTTTATTACATGATATAGGTAAAGCTGTGGATCATGAGGTAGAGGGTCCTCACGTAGATATTGGCGTGGATTTAGCAAGAAAATATAGGGAATCTAAAGAAGTAATTCATGCAATTGCAGCTCATCATGGAGATATAGAACCTCAAACTGTGGAAGCAGTACTTGTACAAGCAGCTGATGCAATATCTGCCGCAAGGCCAGGTGCAAGAAGGGAAACCTTAGAAGCCTATATTAAAAGGCTAGAAAAATTAGAGGAAATTGCCAATTCCTTTGAAGGTATAGAAAAGTCTTACGCAATTCAAGCAGGTCGTGAAATAAGGATTATGGTAAAACCTGAAGATATTAAGGATGATGAAATAATTCACACTGCTAGGGAAATTGTAAAGAGAATAGAGACTGAGCTTGATTATCCAGGACAAATTAAGGTTAACGTAATTAGGGAAACTCGCGCTATTGAATATGCAAAATAAGATTTTATAGGAATATGATTACTATTTTATGATTTCTGTATAAAAATTCAATTTTTTATAAAATCTTTTAAAATAAAAGAGGATTTTTGGGTTATCTGTAGAATTAGTAATATAGATATAAAATATATTAATATAGTGTAGAGGGGGATATTTAATGGATGTATTAAAAGTATCAGCAAAATCAAGTCCAAATTCTGTAGCGGGAGCACTAGCTGGAGTTCTAAGAGAAAGAGGCAATGCCGAACTCCAAGCGATAGGGGCAGGTGCTTTAAATCAAGCAGTTAAGGCAGTAGCTATAGCACGAGGATTTGTGGCGCCTAGTGGAATTGATCTAATTTGTATACCAGCTTTTACCGACATCGAAATTGATGGTGAAGAAAGGACAGCTATTAAGCTAATTGTAGAGCCAAGATAAGTTATAAAAATGAAGTATAATAAAAAAACCTGCTAAAAATAGCAGGTTTTTTTATTAATAGCTAAAAGCATCTTGATACTAAAGCTAAAAATTGTATATAATACTGTTATAGTATTAAAAGGAGAGCTTGATATGATATTTGATTTACATGTACATACTACCTATTCTGATGGATTACTTACCCCTAATGAAGTAATTGATTTGGCTGTAAAAAAAGGTATTGATGGCATAGCTATTACGGATCATGATACCATCCTAGGCATAGAACCTGCTATTCAATATAGCAAACGGATTGATGGAATATTTATAATCCCAGGTATTGAATTAGGTTGTGTTTATGGAGATGAGGATATTCATATACTTGGATATTTTATCGATTATAAATCCCCTGATATAATATATGAAACCAATAGATTAAAAGATGATAGGATCTTAAGAGGATTAAAAATGATAGATAAGATAAATGCTTTAGGAATGAAATTAGATCCCTTAGAAGTTAAGTCTTTGGCAAAGAATGATTATATTGGCAGACCTCATATAGCTAGGGCATTGGTAAAAAGAGGATATGTTGATAGTGTTCAAGAAGCATTTGAAATGTATTTGAATAGAGGAAAGCAAGCCTTCGTAGAAAGACATACTTTGAGTGTAAAAGAGTCAATAGACCTTATACATAGATTAAAAGGAATAGCTGTATTAGCTCATCCTGGATTGTTAAAGAATAAAAAGGCAATAGAATACTGTATAGAAAAGGGTATTGATGGATTAGAGGCCATACATTCTAAACATACTAAAGATAATGTTAAGAACATATTGGACATTGGAAATAAGCATAATCTAATAATTACTGGAGGCTCAGATTGTCATGGCGAAATTATTAATGGAGAATATTTATTGGGAAAATATTATATAAATATAGATCATATTTCAAATATGAAAGGAAGGATAAAATGACAAAATATAGAGGTGAAAGAAATAGACAATTTCCTTCTAAGATTAGCACTACTTCCTTTGTGAAACTTTATATTTTACATTTATTAAAAGAAAAAAGTTATTATGGAAATGAAATAATAGATGAAATTAAAAGTAGATTAGATAATAAATGGGAACCAAGCCCTGGTATGGTATATCCTCTTCTTAGAGAATTAGAAGAAGAAGGGTATGTTACTGGTTGGTGGGATGAGCCAGATAAAAGGTCTATTAGGCGATACCGCCTTACAGATGAAGGATATAAACATTATCAAATAATTTTGTTACAATACAAACCAATATTTGAAGATTCCCTACATATTGTGCAAAATGTACTTAAAGATATATACAATATGAAATTTTGATATTAAATTAACAAAAAAAGAAGGAATAAAGCTTTTTGTATAGAAACTAATATATAGGATTTAATTAATCCTATTAGAAAGAGCCTTTGTTTATATTAATGAACAGGTTAAGATTTATACTTTCCAATAAGCTATAATAAAATGATAAAATGGAGGTTATTAATATGAATTTAAATTTATCAAAAAAAGGATTAAAAATTTCTCCATCAGTAACCCTTGAAATTACTGCAAAAGCAAAAGCTATGAAAGCTGAAGGAATTGATGTTGTAAGCTTTGGTGCTGGTGAGCCAGATTTTAACACCCCTGAAAACATTAGAAAAGAAGGTATTAGAGCAATAGAAGAAGGCCTAACAAGATACACTCCTGCTTCAGGAATAATTGAACTTAAAAAAGCTGTTTGTGAAAAATTTAAAAATGACAATGGCCTCAATTACTCACCAAGCAATATAATTATATCAAGTGGAGCCAAACACTCTATTTACAATGCTCTAATGGCAATTATTAATCCAGGGGATGAAGTTATCATAGGTGTACCATATTGGGTAAGTTATCCTGAACTAGTTAAGATATCAGGTGGAGAACCAGTATATGTACAAACAAAGGAAGAAAATGATTTTAAATTTACCGTTTCTGATTTGAATAAAGTTTTAACTGATAAAACAAAAGCAATAATATTAAATAGTCCAAGCAATCCCACAGGTGCAATATATGATGAAAATGATTTAAGGGAAATTGCAAATTGGGCAGTTGAAAACAATATATTCGTAATTTCCGATGAAATATATGAAAAATTAGTATATGATGGGAATCATATTAGCATTGCCTCTTTTAATGAAGATATTAAAAATTTAACCATTGTAATAAATGGCATGTCCAAAGCTTATGCTATGACTGGATGGAGGATAGGCTTTGCAGCAGCTCATGAAAGTATTGTAAAGGTAATGAGTAATCTTCAAAGTCATACCACTTCTAATCCATGTTCTATCTCCCAATATGCTAGTGTAGTGGGACTAATGGGCGATCAAAGCAGTGTAGAAGACATGAGGAAACATTTTGAAGAAAGAAGAAATTATATGGTAGATACCATTAATTCGATAAAGGGATTAAGCTGTAGAAAACCAAAAGGTGCTTTTTATATAATGATAAACATTACCCAATTAAAGGGAAAAGCTATAAGGGGAACAAAAATTAATAGTTCATTAGATTTTGCAAAAGTTCTACTCGATGAAAGTAAAGTAGCAGTTATTCCTGGAATAGGTTTTGGTGATGATGATTATATTAGATTATCATACGCAACATCAATGGAGAACATTGAAAAAGGTCTTAGTAGAATAAAAGACATTGTTGAAAATGCTTAGTATTATAAACATTATATTTTAAATTAATTAATATAGATTATATATTCAAGGTTTACATAAATTTATTATGTAAACCTTATTTAAAATTTCATACAATTTATTAGTAAGTTTTAATATAAAAGATAGTTGGTGAATATATGAAACGCTATTTAAGAAACATGAATGCCTTGTCTATTGAAGATATTGATAAACTACATGATAGCAAGGTTTGCGTAATTGGCTGCGGCGGTTTAGGCGGATATATAATTGAAATGCTAGGGAGAATTGGTGTAGGGTATATAACGGCAATAGACGGAGATGTTTTTGATGAAACCAATTTAAATAGGCAATTAATAAGCCATACAAAAAATATAGGGATGGGGAAATCAGAAGAAGCTAGGAAAAGAATGAGGTTAGTCAATCCTCACATACATATAGAGGCTGTTAAGGCTATGGTAGATGAATCTAATGCAATAACATTAATTAAAGGTCATGATGTGGTTATAGATGCGTTAGACAGCATTAAAACTAGATTAATAGTTCAATCTGCCTCATCAGAATTAAATATTCCTATGGTCCATGGAGCTATTGGAGGATTTTATGGCCAAGCAACTACTATTTTTCCTAGTGATAATACCTTAGACTTTATTTATCCAAAAAATAGAGATGGTGAAAAGGGGATAGAGAAAGAATTAGGTAACCCATCATTTATGCCTCCATTGATAGCTTCCATAGAAGTTGCAGAGGTAATAAAAATACTTATTAATAGAGGAGACTTATTAAGAAAAAAAATACTGTTTATAGATGTACTGAATAATAGTTTTGACTTGGTGGACTTAAACGATTGACCATAATATAATTATGTAAACTTGATGCGATAATAAAATATCCATAAGACAATTCATAATACCCACATGGACATGGGTTTATACTAGCTATTATTATAAATTTTGATGGATAAGTAAGGACAGTATTTACCCTTTAAGTATAAAATAGCTATAGGTTTACTTTTATAGGATGTAGATAGAATAATTTTTAGAAATGAAGAATTAAAAATGAATGAGATTCCATTTGAATTTGAATTGCTAAAAGTAACATTTGAAGAAAGCTTTGAGTGAATTACGAATACATTAATTATAAGGTAGATTATTATGATAAGAATTTTTAATTTACCTTATAATTTCTAAATAATTTCTAAAAATCCATCAAATAAACTATAATTTCCAATATTAATACATTAACAAGCTTAAATTTTTACCATATAAGACCAACTAGGCTTATAAAGCCTTAAAATTCATTATAACAAATTTTATCCCTTAGTCATATAAATACCTTAGTATGCTTATAAGCTTCTCTTATAACGGCGATAAAAAGCCCGCTTTTATGTTCTCATCAAATTTACTTTCAAACTTTATTAAAATATATTTCTTAAAAAGAAGGATTTTTTAAAACCTATGTCGAACTATATAAATAGTCACAAAATATCTATTTTGTGACTATTTATATAGGAAATGAAGAAAAGAGGGACAAACATGTATGATATACCACTAATACTTGAAGACTATTTAAATTATATGGAAACAATTAAGGGTGCCTCCCCTAACACTACAAAGGAATACTTTTTTGACTTACGTACTTTTTTTAGATTTTTAAAACGTAGATATAAATTGGTAGATAAAGATACTCCTTTTGAGGAAATTGACATTAGCGATGTAGATATTGATTTTATTAAAAAAATTGGCATTCAGGATTTACACGCCTTTATATCTTACGCTGACAAAGAAAGACATAATAGCAATTCTACTAAATTTAGAAAAGTGGCCAGCTTAAAATCATTTTTTGATTATCTTTACTCTAAAATCGATGTAATTTCGGAAAACCCAGCAGATAAACTAGAATTTCCAAAAACAGATATTAGGCAGCCGGTATATTTAACTTTAGATGAATGCGAGAAACTTTTAAACACCGTATTAGAGAATAAGAATAATACATTTAGAAAGCGAGATTATGCTATTATTATTTTGTTTTTAAATTGTGGTCTTAGATTATCAGAGCTATCTAGCATTAATTTAAATAAAATAAAAGATGACACCTTAACCGTTATCGGTAAAGGCAATAAAGAAAGAACTATTTATTTAAATGAAGCTTGCATCGATGCGATAAATGATTATATAAATGTAAGGCCTAAAGACGGTTCTGATAATGAAGCTTTATTTTTAAGTATGAGAAAACAAAGGATGAGCAATAGAGCTATCCAGCATATGATAGATAGATATCTAGATAAAGCAGGTTTTGATACTAATATTTATTCCACACATAAGCTTAGGCATACTGCTGCTACCCTAATGTACAAATATGGTAATGTAGATATAAGGGCATTACAAGAGATACTTGGTCATGAAAGTGTATCGACTACTCAGATATATACCCATATTGATGACGAGAGATTAAGAGAGGCGGTCAGAAGTAATCCATTAGCGAATATCACGCCTAAAACCATTAACAAATTGGAAGAGCCTTTCAAGCATCAAAATGATCCTAAAATAACTAAATGAAATAAAAGATTGAAGGAGCTGGATACCCGAGCTCCTTCAATCTTTTATTTGGAGTTGTGTTTGATTGGCACTTTTATTAAATCTCCAGGAAGGATGCATGCATCTTTCATATGGTTAAACTCCATTATTTCATATACCATTTTTCTTGCATCGTATTTATCTGGCATATTTGTAATTGCAATATCCCATAAAGTATCCCCTTCGCCTATTAATACTTCATTATAATTTACTTTATATGTAGAGCTATATACCTTGTTGTTTTTAACAAAGAAAATAATTGATACTATGGTAATGGTAAACATTAATAATATAAAAGATATAAATTTTTTTAAGTTTACTATCTTATGCTTTTTCCTTTTTATAAATCCTCTTTTCATTTCCCCACCTCGCACGTTAGTTCTAAACGTTTGTTCGTTTAATTACATTTTAACCAAACATTCGTTCCTTGTCAATAGTTTTTAGAAATAAAGAACTAATGTTTGATTTTTAATTTGTTATATGTTATAATGAATGAAAATATCTGTAAATAGATTGGCTATTTAATGAAATTAGATATTAATTTTGTAATATATTATGGGAGGTGTTTATCATGTATGAAGACTTAACTCAAACGCAAATCGAAATTTTATATTTTATTAAAAATCAAATACAAAAACAAGGTTATCCTCCAGCAGTAAGGGAAATTTGTAAAGGTGTTAATTTAAAATCAACTTCTACTGTCCATAGACAATTAGAAAAGCTAGAGGCAAAAGGATATATAAGAAAGGATCCTACTAAGCCAAGGGCTATTGAAGTACTAGACAGAGATGAAGATTCATTATTTTCACCTAAGAAAACTGTAGATATACCTATTATTGGTAAAGTTACTGCAGGACAACCGATTTTAGCGGTAGAACATATAGAAGATACTTTCCCAGTGCCTATAGAAATGGCAGAGCGCGGTCCCCTTTTTATGTTAAAAGTTCAAGGAGAAAGTATGATAGAGGCAGGAATTTATAACGATGACTATGTTTTAGTAAAACAACAAAATGATGCTATAAATGGGGATATTGTAGTAGCCCTTTTAGAAGATGAGGCTACTGTCAAAAGGTTTTTTAAGGAAAAAGAATATGTACGCCTACAACCCGAAAATATAACTATGTCTCCTATATTAACTAAAAATGTAACTATTTTAGGAAAGGTAATTGGTTTATACAGAAAGCTATAAACTCTATTTTATCATCAATTATTATCATTCTAGTATAAAAACAAGCTAACTTTATAAAGTTAGCTTGTTTTTATCGATTAAATCATTAATATATAAATTATTTAAGGACTTCATTACCCCTAGTTTACAATGCTCATAAGTTAAGCCACCTTGATAATAAGCAAAATAAGGCTTTCTCATAGGCCCATCAGCACTTAACTCTATAGATGAGCCTTCAATAAAGCCACCTGCTGCCATTATAACCTTATCCTCATAGCCTGGCATATCCCATGGCGTTGGTGTTACATAGGAGTCTACTACAGATGCAGATTGAATTCCCTTGCAGAACTCAATTACTTTATCAGGCGAATTAAACTTTACTGCTTGAACAATATCGCTTCTAGCATCATTAATATCCGGTACTATTTCAAAGCCTAATTCCTTATATACAATTCCTACCAATAATGCTCCTTTTATAGCCTCTGATACTACATGAGGTGCTAAAAAAAGTCCTTGCAATGTAGCTCTTGTTGTACCAAAAGTTAACCCACAATCCTTTCCTAGACCTGGAGCTGTACTTCTGTTTGCAACCTGTTCTACTAAATTTGATTTACCTACTATATAGCCACCTGCTAATGCTAGACCTCCTCCCGGGTTTTTTATCAGCGAACCAGCCATTATATCTGCACCTATATCAGTAGGTTCTCTTTTCTCTACAAATTCGCCATAGCAATTATCAACCATAATGATAATATCCTTATTTACACTTTTAATCGCTTTAATGGCTTTTTCTATTTCATCTATAGTGATGGCCTTCCTATCACTATAACCAGTAGATCTCTGTATAAGTAACAATTTTGTATCTTCTGATATATTTTTTATGACTTCTTCTACATCTATTTTCCCATTATTCAAAGGTACTTCTTTATATTTTATGCCATAATCCAATAATGTACCTTTCTGATTTCCTTTAACACCAATTACTTCTTGCAATGTATCATATGGGCTTCCAACTATAGATATAAACTCATCATTTGGCCTTAGCAGCCCTGCTAAGGCCAATGTAATAGCATGAGTACCTGAAACAATTGTTGGCCTAACCAAAGCGTCTTCAGCGTTAAAAACCATGGCGTATATCTTTTCTGTTTTATCCCTGCCCGCATCACCATATCCATAGCCACTTGACCAATTGAAATCAGTAGAACTAAGCCTTGAGTTTTGCATGCTACTTATGACCTTATATTGATTGTATTCTTTTATTTTATTTATTCTACTAAATTTTTCTTTTATTAATTCTTCTTTGTCATTAACATATTCAACAACCTCTTTTTCTAGTTGAAATTGTTTACATAATATATTTATTGTATCCTTGTCCACTATTTAATCACCTTTCTAATTTTGAATTAAATACAAAAGCCTCTGACAACATCAGAGACATTTGTAAAAATAATTATTCTTCATCCAAAATATTATTTCCTAGATTAATTTGCTTACTAGGTATTATTGTTGAGATAGCATGCTTATAAATAAGTTGTTGTTTTCCTTCACTATCTAATATTATCGTATAATTATCGAACCCTTTTACTAATCCTTTAATCTGATATCCATTTATTAAATAAACTATGATGCTTAAATTCTCCTTTCTTGCTCTATTAAGAAAAACATCCTGTAAATTAATTGTACCCTTCATAATTTTTCCTCCTTCAATTATTTAATTAGATAATTCATAGAAAATATTTTTTACCTTATTATTGATCGATTTATAAAATTGAATATAAATTCTAGAAACTTAAGTAACTTCATAAATAACTTCATTAAGTTATTTTTTATAAACCTTTGTGATATAATCGATTATATATTCACTTATAGCATTAGTAGAATCAAATTGATTAACATCAATCCATTTTATTCTATTATCTCTTCTAAACCATGTCAATTGCCTTTTTGCATATTTTCTAGTATTTCTTTTAAGCATTTCAATGGCTTCATCTAATTCTATCTCTTTTTCTAGATACGAGGCAATTTCTTTATAGCCTATTCCTTGCATAGATACCAGCTTTTTATTATAGCCCATGTCCATTAACATATTTACTTCTTGAATTAATCCATCGTTAATCATTATATCAACTCTTTCATTAATACGCGAGTACAGCTTAGCTCTATCCATAGTTAAACCAATCATAGCTAAATTATATTTATTTGTTTCTTTTCTAAAATCTTTATTATAATAGGACATAGGTTTTCCGGTTTCGTAAAATATTTCTATAGCTCTAATTATTCTTTTCCTATCGTTAGGATTTATTCGTTCCGAAGAAATAGGATCAATGGTAGATAATATATCATGTATATATTGATTTCCATGGGTTTTAGCTAAATTATTATATTTCTGCCTTAAATCTTCATTTGATGCTACTTTAGTAAATTTTAATTCATAGACTATAGAATTAAGGTATAAACCTGTACCTCCTGCTATTATAGGTAAGTTTCCTCTTTTATTTATGTCTTTAATATAATTTTCAGATTCTTTTTTAAAATCAGCAACTGTAAATTCTTCATCTGGATAAACTATATCTAACATATAATGAGGAATATTATCCATTTCTTCTGTTGTTACTTTAGCAGTTCCTATATCCATATACTTATATATTTGCATTGAATCAGCAGAAATTATCTCTCCATTTAATTTTTTAGCTATATCTATAGAAATAGGGGTTTTACCTACCGCTGTTGGACCTAGTAGGACCAACAGATTTTGTTTAGTTTCCATCTAATCATCCTTCTACATAATTCTTTTAAATTCTTTTTCAATATCATTTTTTGATATTTCAATAATAGTTGGCCTTCCATGAGGGCAGGTATAGGGGTTCTCTGTTTTACTTAATTGGTCAAGCAAACTTTGGATTTCAATATTTTTTATCTTATCACCACTTTTAATAGCATTAGTGCATGCAATTTTCATAATCTTATCTAATTTTACCTCATAACTACTTTTTATATCAAGCTTAATACTATCTATTAATGTTAAAAACAACTCTTTTATTTGTGGTTTCCCAAATATTATAGGTACACCCCTAATAATTACACTATTGGTTCCGAACTCTTCAACAATAAATCCTAGTTTTTTAAATAGATCTATATTCTCCGCTACAATAGTGGTTTCTGCATTTGTAAGCTCTATTACTTCAGGAGTCAGCAAGTTTTGTATTATAACCTTTTCATTTTTATATTCCTTTAGGTATTTTTCATACATAATACGCTCATGGGCAGCATGCTGATCTATAATAAGTAGTTTATTAAGCTTGGAATCTTCCGCTAAAATATAGGTAGAAAAAAGAATACCAATAGGCTTTATTCTTTCTAGAACATTAGGTAAATTATCATCTTCTTTAGATAATAATTTATCATCAATATAGTTCTCCTCACATATTGCATCATCTTCTGATATTGTGCCTTTACTATCTTTATAATTATTTATTTCATAAGTATTCTTATTAGTATATTGTGTTTTGTTCTTATTTTGGGAAAAATCTTCTTTATATAAAAGAGGTATCTCATCTATTTTATTATCTTTTTCATCTTGTTTAAATAGTGTATTAGGAATAGACAAAGTCCTTTTCAAAGTGCTCTCTATAACATCTTCTAAGGCTTTGTCTACCTGTTTTTGATTTATAAATTTAATTTCTTGTTTTGTTGGATGAATATTTACATCTATAAATGAAGGTTTTATATCAATAAACAAAACATATACGGGGAATTTATTAATAGGTATAATAGATTTATATCTTCCTTCTATTATATTAGATATATGTTCATTTTTAATATATCTATTATTTACATATAGATATTGGTGATTTTTATTTCCCCTATAGAAGGTGTTATTAGACATATATCCATATATACTAAAATCAGAATTTTTATAGTTAAACTCAAGCAAATTGTCGCTAAAGTCTTTGCCTAGTATAGTATATATATTAGAAATCAAATCATTACTTTTTGAAGTTCTTAAAATTACCTTATTATCCTTAATATATTTAAAGGCAACACCATAGTTTCCTAAAGCTAGTTTGTATATTATATCGCTTATATTGTTTGCTTCAATTATATTAGATTTTAAAAATCTTTTTCTTACAGGTACATTGTAAAATAGATCTCTAACAATCATAGTAGTTCCTTTGGGACAACCCGTTGGCATTTGTTTTATTATTTCCCCTTCTTCTATAAAGGCCTGGATACCTTTAAGCTTATCATTTGTTTTGGTAAGAACTTCAACTTTAGAAACTGTGGAAATACTGGCCAATGCTTCTCCTCTAAATCCAAAAGACATAATCTTATAGAGATCACCTATATTAGATAATTTACTTGTAGAATGGCGTTTAAAAGCAACTTTTAAATCATCCTCTAATATTCCATCACCATCATCTGTAACACGAATATAAGATTTTCCTCCATCATTGATTTCAATAGTTATACTAGATGAATCTGCATCTAATGAATTTTCCATAAGTTCTTTAACTATAGAAGAAGGCCTTTCAATAATTTCTCCTGCTGCAATCTTTTGTATTGTCAATTCATCTAATATTTTTATCTTACTCATTTTATGCTCTCTCCTTAAGTTTTTTTGCCTCTTCAGTCAAATTATATAGTATATTCATAGCTTCTAATGGGGTTAAACTAGTAATATCTATATTGTTTATTTTTTCAATAAAATAATCTTTTTTATAATCTAATATATTTAATTGTTTATTAGGTTTTTCTGTTGTTTTAGATACCGCTGACTCATGAGTTTGTTCTATTTGATGTAGTATTTCATTAGCTCTATTAATAACTTTTTTATCAATTCCTGCTAATTCAGCTACTTGAATACCGTAACTTTTATTGGTGCTTCCTTTTACAATCTTTCTTAAAAATATTATTTCATCACCTTTTTCTTCAACCAATATGGTCAGATTCTTTATTCCTTCTATTTTACCCTCTAATTCTGTTAATTCATGATAGTGAGTTGCAAATAGAGTTTTTGCTTTTATATTTTCTGCAATATATTCAACAATAGCCCAAGCAATACTAAGGCCATCATAGGTACTTGTACCTCTTCCTACTTCATCTAATATTATCAAACTATTTTCTGTTGCATTTTTAATAATATTTGATACTTCATTCATTTCCACCATAAAGGTACTTTCACCTTGAGATAAATTATCAGATGCACCTATTCTAGTAAATATTCTATCTACAATACCTATGTCTGCTTCTTTTGCAGGAACAAAAGAGCCTATTTGAGCCATCAAAGTTAGTATTGCAACCTGTCTCATATAGGTAGATTTACCAGCCATATTAGGACCTGTTATTATTTGAACTCTATTATCTTTATTATCAAGATAAGTATCATTTGGTACAAACATTTCACTTTCTATAGTTTCTTCTACAACTGGATGTCTTCCTTCTATAATTTTAATTATTCCTTTATTATTTAATTTAGGCTTAATATAATCATTTTTGTAGGCAACTTGGCTAAATGAATTTAAGACATCTATTTGCGATATTTGTTTACTTACCTTTTGAATTCGATGAATTTCAGATTTTATTTTTTTCCTAATGTCCTGAAAAATTGTATATTCAATTTCTACCATTTTATCTTCTGCGCCAAGAATCTTTGTTTCTATTTCTTTTAGTTGTTCTGTATGATATCTTTCTGAATTAGTTAAAGTTTGTTTTCTTATGAAATAATCAGGAACTAAATTTAAATTTGAATTTGTTACTTCGAAAAAATACCCAGATTTTTTGTTAAATCCAATTTTTAGATTTTTAATACCTGTTTTAATTTTTTCCTCTTGTTCTAATTTAGCTAACCAACTTTTTCCTTCGATACTTGCTTTTTTAATCTCATCTAATTCTTGATTATATCCTTGCTTTATCAATCCTCCTTCTTTAACGGAAATTGGGGGATTTTCCACAATAGAATTATCTATTAGCTTATAAATATCATCTAAGGCATCAATTCTCATGCCTAATTCAACTAATGTTTTCTTATTAGATTCAATTAATAGATCTTTTAATTCTGGTATCATACCAATAGAGATTTTTAAGGAATATAAATCTCTAGCATTACAATTACCATAGGATATCCTGCCAACTAGCCTTTCCAAATCATATATTCTCTTCAAACACTTCTTAACCTGATCCATTAACATAATATCTTCAACAAACAATTGAACAATATTTTGTCTCTTTTCAATTTCTTTTATATTTATAAGTGGTTGTTCTAACCACTTTTTTAATAATCTACCTCCCATAGCCGTAGAAGTCTTGTCTAAAATCCAAAGTAAAGTTCCTTTCTTTTCCCTACTCATGATTGTTTCATGAATTTCCAAATTGGTACGAGTGCTAATATCGAGTATCATGTATTCTTTTGGTTCATAGTATTTAAGTTCAGATATATGTTCCAAAGAATCATTTTGAGTGCTATACAAATAATCAATTAATTTTCCTGTAGAAATAATAGAATACATCTTATCCTTTAAACCCAGTTTGTCTATACTATTCACTTTAAAATGATTATTAATTATTTCTATCCAATCATCTTTTATTATAGTATCACTATCATAAACATTTATAAAAGGATTTATCCTATTCTCAATAATTTTGATTACTTTTTTATTTTTTGCGAAAATGTCATTACATATTATTTCTGAAGGAAAGATTTTACCTAATTCATCTATAATAAAGCTATAGGATGTTGGCATATCTCCTATATATTCAGTAGCATACATTTCTCCTGTTGAACTGTCTACATAGGATAAACCTACCCCTACATCGTCAATATATATAGATACTAAATAATTATTAGATTTTTCATCTAATACATTTAAATCTGTTATAGTTCCTGGAGTGACTATCCTTATTACATCTCTTTCTACTAGTCCGTTTGCTAAAGCTGGATCCTCTAATTGCTCGCATATAGCAACTTTATAACCTTTTTCAACTAATTTGGAAACATATATCTCTGATACATGATGGGGAACACCACACATAGGTGCTTTTTCGTCTCCTCCACAATCTCTTTGAGTTAATGCTATTTCGAGCTCCTTAGATGCTACAATAGCATCGTCAAAGAACATTTCATAAAAATCTCCTAGACGGAAAAATAATATACAATCTTGATGCTTTTTTTTAATTGTCATATATTGTTTCATCATTGGTGTTAAATTATCCAAAATCATAACCTCCGTACTAAATAATACAGCCTTCTAAAGTAAAAGATTTCACTGTCTTTATCTTTACATTGACTAATTTCCCTATCAAATCCTTTTCACCTTCAAAATGTACAAGCTTCCCAGTCCTTGTTCTTCCAGATAATACATTTTCATTGTTTTTACTAGTCTCTTCTACTAAAACTTCAACGATTTTATCCTTATATTTAAGATTTTTTTCATAGAATATAGGATATAAAGTATCTAATAATCTCTGGAATCTTTCATGTTTTACTTCATCAGGGATTTGGTTTTCCATATTTGCTGCAATAGTCCCCTCCCTTATGGAGTATAAAAATGTAAAAGCTGAATCATATTTGATTTTTTTAACTAAATCTAAAGTTTCATTAAAATCTTCTTCTGTTTCTCCTGGAAATCCCACTATTATATCTGTTGTTATGGCAATATCAGGTATTGCTTTTTTAATCTTATCTATCAATAGGAGATAATCTTCTTTTGTATATTTCCTATTCATGGCTTTTAAGATCCTATTACTTCCAGATTGCACTGGTAAGTGAAGATGTTCACATACTTTATCTAAATTTGCCATCGCTTGTATTAACTCATCAGATAGATCTTTAGGATGAGATGTCATAAATCTAATTCTCTCTATTCCGTTAATCTCATTAATTTCTTCTAATAAATTAGCAAAGGAATAATTATAATCTAAAGTTTTCCCATAAGAATTTACATTCTGTCCTAACAAGGTAATCTCTTTATATCCTTGAGATGCTAGATTTTCAACTTCTTTTAGTATGCTTTTAGGTTCCCTACTTTTCTCTCTACCCCGTGTATAAGGAACAATACAATAGGTACAGAAGTTATTGCAGCCATACATAATATCTACAAAGGCCTTAAAAGGATACTTTCGATTAAATTCTATATCCTCCATTATTTCCCTATCATCCTCTACTATATCTACTACAGTTTTACCAGTTTGTTTATACCTATTAATAAGCTGAGGCAATTTGTATATATTGTTAGTACCAAAAATAATATCAACATGCTTATATTTAGATAGTATTATATTTCTAGCTTCTTCTCTTTGCATCATACAACCACAAACAGCAATTAAAAGATTTGGTTTTCTCCTTTTCAAATCCTTTAGTGCCCCAAGTTGTCCATATACCTTTAATTCGGCATTTTCTCTTACAAGGCAGGTATTATATATAATAAAATCACTTTCTTCCTTATCATCTGTCCATTCGTAGCCCATATTTTCTAATATCCAAGATATCTTTTCCGAATCGTGTTCATTCATTTGACAACCATGCGTTTCAATAGTATATTTTTTACTCTCCATTACTTTCTCCTCCTAAAAAAACTAATCATACTTATTATAACAAAAACCTAGAAAAAAAGAACCTATGAAAGATTAATATCTGTGACTATCTTTTATTTTTAAATTATGTTATCATAATGGTAGTACATATTTTTGACAATTAAGGTACTATTCCTTAATTAAGCCATCTTAAAGGAGGTTATAATATGGAATTTTCTAAAAGAATTTTAGCTATGCAAGAATCCCCTATCAGAAAATTAGTTCCGGTAGCAGATGAGGTTAAAAAGAAAGGCAAAAAAGTTTATCATTTAAACATTGGGCAACCTGATATTAGGACACCTAGAGAGTTTTTTGAACCAATTAAAAACTATGAAAAAGATGTATTAGCTTATGCTCATTCCCAAGGGGTTACTGAACTGATTAATAGTTTAGTTAAATACTATGAAAAACATAATATCCATTTTGACAAGGATGAAATCATAGTTACTAACGGAGGTAGTGAGGCTCTTATTTTTGCACTTATCGCATCTTGTGATCATGGAGATGAAGTACTTATTCCTGAACCCTTTTATACAAACTATAATGGATTTGGAAGCATGGCAGGTATAAATGTAGTACCTATCACTACTAAAGCTGAAAATGGTTTCCACTTGCCAAAGAAAGATGAAATAGTAAAACTAATTACTCCTAAAACTAAAGCAATTTTAATATCAAACCCTGGTAATCCTACAGGTGCAGTATATACAAAAGATGAGATGTGGATCTATGTCAATATTTTGGA